>DATMXY010000305.1:0-5954 GCA_035561275.1 Anaerovoracaceae bacterium
AAAATCCGTTATTCAAATCGGGACCGATCCCGTCGTTTAATTTCAAAAGAGGTAAAGATCAGAGGAAAGAAGTGGTTGGGGATGAACGAAATAATGCTGCATTCACAGAAGTTTTTAAAGCACTGCCAAAATCAAAGAAGACTTTCACAGGATACGGTAAAAGCTTACGGACTGGATTTAAAGGGGTTTATGGAGTTTCTGCAGACGCTGGACCCTCCCGTATCAGATTTCACGGATGTGACGAAGCATACTTTGCAAGAATATATCAATTATTTAAACGGGAATTTTGCGGTCAAGACGGTTCGGCGAAGAATTGCGTCTCTGCGTTCTTTTTATAACTACCTGGAGGGAGAAGAAATTCTGCCGGACAACCCCTTTGACAAACTCCATTTAAATATCAAGGAACCGTTTCGAATCCCGCAGACCATGTCTCTGGATGAAGTGAACCGTATCCTTGCGTGCGCATACGGAACTTCTCCGACTCTTTTACCTGTCGGTGCGGCGGCGGAACCGGGGTGGGGCGCAGCCCGAAAATCGGCTGCAAATCCAAACTCCAGGGAATTTATCTGGCTGAGGGATATCGCGATTCTGGAGCTGCTCTTTGCCGGAGGGTTCCGGGTAAGCGAGCTCTGTAAGCTGCAATTCGCCGATTTGAGCGCGGACCGGCTGGCTATCCGGATCCATGGGAAAGGTAATAAGGAAAGAACGATTTATCTGGAAAATATCGAAGTAGTAAAAGCGTTGAACAGATATCTTATATCCAGAGAAGCCGTGGAAGACGGCAACGGATACCTGTTTATCTCAAAGTTTGACAGGCCGCTGTCCACCCAGGCGGTAAGGAACCTCGTGAAAAAATATTCCGGGCTTGCGGGAATCTATAAAAAAATCACGCCCCATGTCTTCCGGCACTCCTTCGCTTCCCTGCTGCTCGAAGAAGGAGTCGATATCAAATACATACAGGATTTTCTTGGTCACAGTTCCATCTCGACGACGCAGATCTATCTGCACACTACGAGCAGCGAGAAAAGAAGGATCCTGTCCACCAAACACCCGCGACAAAAGCTGATCCTGTCGGATATTGCGCCTATGGCTGATTATTTGATGAAGTAGGTCCCCGCCGCAGGGAAGCCTGCGTTTATTCTGTTTCAGCTTCCTGAAACCGCTCCAGAGCTCCGCGTATATTTCCGTACATGGTAACCTCGCACAGTCGGACGATCTCATCGGGATCATCCTTTAACCCTTCCTGCAGCCAGTTTTCAATAAATCCGGCAAAGGAAACGGTGTAAAAATGCGCAATAAAGATTTTATGCTTGTCGGAAACGTTTAAATCGACGGAATATTTATTTACCATAGACAGGATGACATGATTGATCCCTTCATAAAAGAAGTTTCTCAAATGCTTATGGCCCAGAGAATGAAGGGTGCAGAGGCAGAGGGCTTCGTTTTTTCGGATATATTCCAGTAAACAAAGCAGGCCCTCGCTGAGGGAAAGGGAACCGCCCCTGTCTTTAATAAGAGACCGGGCTTCTTCCCGGAACATCCACTCAAGCAGGTCGAAAATATCATGAAAATGATAGTAAAATGTCTGGCGGTTCACCCCGCAGTCCTTCGCGATCTCATAAACGCTGATTTTGTTCAGAGCTTTTGTTACCATGAATTGTTTCAATGAATCGGCAAGCATTCTTTTTGTCGGATTATGTGACGACGGATGTGACATAGCGGTATCCCCCCCTCGCGCGGTTCTGTCACTCAGAACTTTTCAGCCTCTACTTATTGGTCACGAAATTTGTTCCGTTGACCAGCAGACTGATATATTGAACCATTTCATCAATGGTAATCGACGTGTCGTTTTCTAGCCACCAAATGGAAGCGGAAATCAGCGCCCCCGAATAAAATTGAGCGATGATGGGAAGCGGTATCCTGTAAGAGAATCCCAACTTTACATTTTCGTGCAGTTTGGTTTCTATAAGGCCGCAGACGGAACGATGGAGCATGGACTGCGCAGATTTGCCTCCGGCGTGCAGGATCCCGGTCAAAAGCAGATCCCTGTTATCTGTCATATATACCAAAGACCTGCGGATCAGACCCATGTAATAGTCCTTGATGCTTTCCAGGCTTTCGTTTGAACCGGTCTCATGTTCATCCCCTTCGAAACTGCTGATCATTTCTTTGACACAGAAATCGAGCAGGTGGTACTTGTCCTCAAAATGCTTATAGAAGGTGGTGCGGTGCACCATAGCGTGTTCACAGATATCTTTAACAGAGATCTCCTCGAAGGATTTTTTAAGCAGTAGGGACATCAGTGACTGAGACAGCAGTTTGTAGGTTCTTCTTATCCTCAGATCTTCTTTTCGGTTACTCGATTCGATCATTTTTCTGTTCCTTTCCGGAATTCGGCAACAGAAACGGGAATGTGTAGCTTAACATACAAAAGTAGTGTTTCTGCTGCTTGAACTGTTTACAGGAATAGTATAAATTATATCTGCACAGCTGTAAAGTTAATCGTCACGTGTAGATAAATCTAAAGGTGGTGTTAAACAGAAAATGAAGAGGACAAAATTTATACTCAAAAGAAAGCTCTGTTTTGCCGCTGTAAGGAGAGGAGAAATATGAAGAATTATAGAAATATGATCGCGATCCTCGCGGTCATTCTGGTGCTGTGTGCGGGATTTTTCCTGGTCAGGGCCAATCTGTCGGGGTCGGGAGAACTTATCATACAGGGAAATATCAAGACGGAAGAAACGGATCTGAATTCCAAAATCGCGGGAAACGTCGACCAGGTCTTAGTGGAAGAAGGCGGTGAGGTGAAAAAAGGCGACGTCCTGATCGTCATCTCCAGTGAAAGCATCGAAGCGAAGAAGCGGCAGGCGGAGGCCGCGGCGGCGGCCGCACAGGCCCAATACGACAAGGCCCTGAACGGCGCGAGGAGCCAGGAGGTCGCCCAGGCAAAGGCTGGCTATGAGCTGGCGGAAAAAACCTACCAGAGGATCAAAACGCTGTATGAGCAGGAGGCGGTATCCGCCAATACATACGATCAGGCGTTTGCCCAATATACCGCGGCGAAGGAAACCTATGAGATGGCGGAGCAGGGCGCCAGGGAAGAGGATAAGGCAGCGGCGGAGGCGCTGGTGGCCCAGGCGCAGGCCGCCATGGCGGAAGTGCAGAGCTATCTTGACGATACCGTTATTAAAGCGCTGATGGACGGCGTTGTGACTGCACTGAACGTAAACGAAGGCGAACTGGTTTCCACCGGCATGCCTCTGGCTACCCTGACAAGCACTGAAAAACCCTATGTGGAGATCAACGTGAAGGAAACCGATCTTGGACTGGTGCACATGGGCGGCCAGGTTGACGTCGTCATTGCGGCATATCCCGACGATGTTTTCAGGGGAACCATCGTTAAAGTGAATCAGAAACCTGATTTTGCAACCAAAAGAGCGACCGGCGACAGCGGCGATTTTGACGTGTTGTCCTACGGGGTCAAGATCGAGTTGGATCAGACAACCGATAAGGAGATCTATCCGGGAATGACGGTTATGGTCAATTTGGAAAGCTCCGAAGAGAAACAGCAATGAAACGGAAATTTGATCGTTTAAGCGATATCTTTTATCGATATAAAAAGAAGCATCCGAAAAGGGTGATGACCCTTCTCGTGCTTATTATCGTGCCCCTGGCCGCCGGACTGATCCTGGGATACGAGATGAGCGGCAATACTGCAATGTCTATTCCCACTGTGATTGTGAACCATGACGATTCTGATTTCAGCCACAGCTTTGTATCTTACATATCCGAAAGCGAGTATTTCAATGTGGTGGAACAGGCGGATCGCGACGGACGGGTGGAGGAAATGCTTTATTCAGGCGAGGCTTATGTGGGCGTCGTCATACCGGAAGGCCTTTACAGCGATATGCGGGAAGGAAAGGCCCCGCAGGTACTTACCGTATACGACGGCTCCAACATGTCTGTCATGACCACCGCCAAATCGGCGATGACGGAAATCCTTATTACTCTGAAAACAGCATATATGATGAATGTATATGAGGGAAAGCTTGGGGTCGTCCCTGCGGACGTCATGAACCACGCGATCCCTGTCGACGTTACATATCGCATGCTTTTCAATCCGGACAGAAACTTCAGGAACTTTCTCCTACCGGGAATGCTGGCGGCGCTGATCCAGGTCGGAATTTCCTGCATGGGTGCGGACAGAGCCTGGGAAACGCAGGGTAAAAAGCTCCCGTTCACAGCGCATCTGAAGGTCGTCATCCTTTGGGGCGCTTTGGGAGCGGTTTCGATTTTTCTGGTGATGCTGGAACAGTACCTCTTTTTCGGCCTGCCGTATCGCGGAACATTGATCGGCGGGATCGTCTTTACCCTGCTGTTTTCTTCCGTTATTTTGATGATTGGATATATCATCGGCTCCGTTATCGCGGACAGAACCTTTGCGACGCAGGTTTCAGCAATATTGGTGCTTCCCACGACCATTTTAGGCGGCTACACCTGGCCGGTGCTGGCCATGCCGGTATTTTTTCAGAAACTGGCAGTCGTCATTCCCTTTACCTATTATGGGAACGCCGTCAGGGATCTGTGTCTGAAACCGCTGGAATTCCACCATTTGCTGCCTGACATCGCAATCATGTGCGCATTTGCGGCGGTGGAGCTGGGCATTCTTTTCCTGATCAGGCGCAGGGAGGTGGCGTCATGAAACCGTTCATCAAGCGGATCATGGAGCAGATCATGAAATACAGGCCTTTGATCATCCTGATCTTTGTTCCCGTCTTGTTTACCGTCCTTTTCGGAGCGGCTATGAGTCCCGTCTACGTGGATGAGATCCCTTTTGCCATATTGGATCTGGACGAATCGGCGGCTTCGAGAGAGATCGTCGACGACTTCAGGGCCTGCTCCGTCTTCAAAATTGAAGAGAATGCGAATTCATCCGAAGAAATCAAAGAAGGCATCCTTTCGGGCGACATACAGGGCGGACTGATCCTGCCCGAGGGTTTCGGCAGGGGCCTTGCGGAGCATAAGACTGCCGGGGCGTTGGTGCTGATGGACGGATCGAATTTTCTCATAGGAAATAACCTGATGCAGTATGCAAATAAGATATTTACCGATAAAAACTCCAGGCTGCAGGTCGCGTACATGGAGTCGGGCGGAATCGTCGAATCCCTGGCCGATCAGAATATCAATACCCTGGCTTTGGCGGACAGGACGATGTACAACCCACAGGCGGGGTATTTCTACTACCTTTATCCGGGGCTTCTCGGCGTGTTCATCCAGCAGACCTATCTCAACGTTCTGGCGCCTGTGCTGCTCGCGGAAAAGGACAGACTCCGTGCAAAGCCCAAAGACCGTATATCGCGAAGGATCGGGGCAAAAGCGATGATTCCTCAGATCCTGCAGTGCGCCGGGCTCTCCTTCATTTCGGCTCTCTCCTGCCTGTTGATTGCCCGCCTGTTGTTTACGGTCCCGCTGAAAGGCAGCCTGCTTCTCATCTTAACGATACAGGCGATTTTTCTGGCCTGTCTCACGGGGGCGGCTTTCGTGATAGCGGCGATCTTTGACGATGTGACCCATTGCACCCAATTTGTGATGTTCCTGGTCATACCGGCGTTTCTTTCCTGTGGGTACGGGTGGCCGGAATTCATGATGGCGCCGGGTTTTGCGCCCGCCGTAAAAACAATCTGGCCGCTGTATTATTACAGCAATCCGCTGAAGGATCTTTTACTGAGAGGTTCGTCGTTTTCCGCCATCGAGCATTATATCTTCGGAGGTCTGATTTTTGCCGCCTTCTGGGTCCCGGCCGGAATGTGGATCTACCGCTGGAAGATCAGGACCCTGAACCGGCGGGAAGCGCAGACGTAGTGAAGGACTCCGTGCTGAAAACATAGAGAGGGGACAGCCGACCGGCTATCCCCTCTCTACGTTGTTGTATGAGTTTAATGGAGTAGTAGTAT
>DATMXY010000306.1:0-6842 GCA_035561275.1 Anaerovoracaceae bacterium
TAAAGGGGTATCAGGATTACTGCTCTGCCACTTGAAAGCGTCCTGAATTCTAAAGTACATTTTGTACTGCCAGCTTCAATGGGGCAGTGCCTACTGTAAAGTGTACAATTTTTCAAGTTTTGGACAGATATTTTACGCAGAAATGAAGAAAATGTATAATTATGCGCATAATTGTCGTCTTAATATGAATATTACGAATAATTTCACGCATTACTTGAAATTTTGTCCAGATTTAGCCGGAAAATTTATCCTGTCATTACTTAAAATTCTGCACACTTTGCCTTAGGGGTGCGCAAAATCAGCGCCCGCTCCGTGGAGGTAGTGCTGTAAAATGCCTTCAACCTTTCGGGAAGGCGGCTTGAAGGCCTGCATTATAGCGGAAAGGTGATTTTTTTGTATAACCTCTGACGCGCACCCAAACTGCTGCGGGTGATCCAGGAGAAGGAAGTGATGCACGTGGGCGGAACGAAGATGATCCTGTTCGATACCCGGGTGATCGCGGCCTCAAACCGCAATCTTTGGGAGCTGGTGGAGCAGAAGAGATTCAGGGAAGATCTGTATTACCGCCTGAACGTCCTTGAGCTGAACATTATGCCGCTCCGGGAAAGAAAGGCGGATATCGAAGCGCTGCTCTCCTTTTACCACTGGCCAGGAAACGTAAGAGAGCTGAAAAATTTCGCCAAAATGCTTATTGCGTCCCTGGATTCACAGTATAACGCCAGGGAGATCGTAAGCCTTATGGCGAAAATCCTGAGCAATACGCCGCGAAGCCGTGGCTTGACGCCGGTAATTGCAGATGAGGAAGCTGCTGCGCAAAGGCTGAGGGATCTCCTGTCGAAGGACAGTGAAAGCGAATTTCAGAAGATTCTTGCGGCACTTGAGAACGCCAGGGGAAACCAGTCCGAGGCGGCAAAACAGCTGGGGATCAGCAGGGTAACGCTGTGGCGAAAGATCAAGCATCTGGAAAATTAGACGGACTGTGCGGGTTCGTCCCAGAGCCTGCGGTACAGCTCCATGATGTCGTCTTTATCAGGCGTTCTCCTGGTATTCTGAGGGCTGCCGCTTATCAGGGCGTCTTCCGCCATCTTGGGGATCTGACGGAAAAATTCGTCCCGGTCGATGCCGAATTGCCCGGGGCTCTGGATATGCAGGGCCCGCAGCAGCGCCTTTGTCGCGGCGATAAACGCTTTGGCGCCTTCCTCGGGGGTCATATCCGGACGGTATACCCCTACGGTCTTTGCCAGCTCGCACAGTCCGGATACCGCGCCGGGCAGAATGAAATCGAGGCAGACGTCCAGGAGCATCGCGTTGGACAGCCCGTGGGGAACGTGGAACAGCGCGCCGATGGGGCGGCTCATGCCGTGAATGATCGTAACGGATGAGTTGCTGAACGCGATGCCCGCCTCCAGTGCCGCGACGGCCATTTCCCTTCTGGCTTCCACGTTGGAACCGTTTGTATAAGCCTCCAGGATGCTGCCGAATATCCGCTTGACAGCAGACAGCGCATAGGTATCACTTATGGAAAACGCCTTCCGTGAGGTGTATGCCTCGATGGCATGGGTCAGGGCGTCAACGCCTGTGGCGGCAGTGATCCCGGAAGGCACTGTCAGGGTAAATACCGGATCAACCACAGCAAGCCGTACCATGAGCTTCGGATCGCTCAGCAGCATCTTGACGCCTGTGTCGGTATTGGTGATGATGGATACCTTTGTCGCCTCCGATCCCGTCCCCGCTGTCGTCGGAATGGCGCAGGACGGAGGCAGGGCGTGTTCGATCTTTTTACCCATGTATTCCGTGATGCCGCCGCCGTTTGCCGCCACTGCTCCGATGGCCTTCATGGAATCGATGGGGCTGCCTCCGCCGATGCCGATGAGAAAATCGCAGGCTTCCCTTTTGTAAATACCGACGCCTTCATCGATCATGCCGTGGGTAGGTTCGCTGTTGATTCCGGAATATATGACGAAGGAAACATTGATTTCCTCCAGTACATCCGTCAGTCTCTTAACATTTCCAAGTTTGACCATCATATCATCGGTGACGATGAGGGCTTTCTTACCGAAGGATTTGAAATATTCCGCGCTCATTTGCAGCGCATTTTCACCAGTAATGATGTACCGGGGGATAAAGAATAGATTTGCCATAATTCCTCCTTGATTTCTTCTTTTTGCATCGTTTTATCAACTGATTGATCGGCGGAGCAAGCACGGACAAATCGCCGGGCTGCTTTGGTCATGAAAAAATGCAATATCCATGCCAGCAATGGCTTCCGCCGGAAAATAAAAAAATGCCTGCAATGAGGAGGCATTTTCATGCTGACGGTATTATTTATCCCTTTATACTTTCCTATTCATTGTAACTGTCTTTAAAAATTTAAAGACGGATCCGATCCCGAAATTCGCCGCCATCAATCCGATGACGATTATGGCGCCGCCCGCCCATTGCATGAAGGAAAGATGTTCGCGAAGCACGATCTGCGAGGTAATCAGGCCGGTTACGGGAACAAGGAGGGACAGGGGGGCTACTTTGCCGGCGGGATATTTTGCAAGCAGCCGGTTCCAGTTCCCGTATCCGAACAGCGTCGCAGCATAAGCCAGATACAGCACCGAGAAAACCGTGAGAAATTTTACGCCGCTCAATGTGTTCCATATTGTTTCCGGCCCGTCCAGGAGCAGGGAGCCCGCAAGGAACGGACCCACGGAAACCAGGCTCGACCATACGACCATGCTCAGCATGTTCAGCGTTTTTCCTTGTAACTCGGCCTTTCTTGAGGCATATCTTGCGATGATGTTTGAAATCCCCCAAAAGGCGGCCGCAAGAACCGTCAGAAAAAACGCGCCGGTGGGAATGGAGGAAAGCTCGCCTGCCCCCACATTGCCGCCGATCAGGCAAAGTCCGGCCCCGGCTGTAAGAACTCCCAGTATCTGACTTCCGGTCAGGGATTCTTTCAGAAACACCGCGGCAAAGAAAAGTGTAAAAAAGACCTGGGACTGGAGAACAACGGAAGATATACCCGCCGGCATCCCCAGGTGCATCGCGTAGAACAGACAGGAAAACTGCCCGACGCCGACGGTCATCCCGTAAGCAATCACATATTTCGCTCCGACAGCCGGGGGTCTGATAAAAAAAATCGCCGGCAGCACCGTCAAAATGTATCTTAAGGCTGCAAGCAACAGGGGAGGCATCCCCGTAAGCCCGAATTTTATCACTGTGAAATTGGCTCCCCACAGTGTTACCAATGCAATCGCAAGTATGTAATCCCGTCTTGTCATTCACTGTTCTCCCATCATATTTCAAAATCCATGTCCTTCCGTCCGGACTTCAACGCCGCTTTCCGTCCGGACTTCAACGCCGCTTTCCGGCCGGACTTCAACGCTGCTTTCAGGTATCAGAATCACTATATAACCATCTACTTAATTAAGCAATATTAATGCCAAATATAAAACAATGACCCCCTGGCACAAATGCACAAAGGGGGCCATATTCTCTAGAAAAAATATTCTTTATCTGTATTTTTCCATCGTATCCTTGTTAATAGCAAGCGGAACAGGGGTTCCCTCCGGCAGCAGGCTTTTGTACACTCTGCCGCCCAGGCTTTCCCGCCATTCGGTTTCCGCATCCTCAACGAGCTTTTCATCCAATGCGAAGTCAACGGCGGAAGCGGCAAGAATCTGAGCCGCCTTTACGATGGACTTCTGTCCATGGGTGTTGCCGCCGCAGGCGGTAACCATCCAATTATGCCATCCGGGGCCGGGCCCCAGCTTGATTGACAGCTGTGCATAAGGCCCTTCCCAGCTGTATTCCGCGGAGTCTGTCACCGCAAAATAGGAGAAGTCGAAAGGCTCTATCCCTTCCTTCCAATACGTCTCCTGGCCTTCCTCCTTTTGCATATCCAGTACGAACCGCTTCTCTTCCTCCG
This sequence comes from Anaerovoracaceae bacterium, assembly GCA_035561275.1. GTDB lineage: Bacteria > Bacillota > Clostridia > Peptostreptococcales > Anaerovoracaceae > Anoxybacterium. The sequence goes on from DATMXY010000306.1 coordinate 3,917, forward strand.
TGAATTCAATGTCTCCCAGCAGGATCAAATTGTCATGGACGACCCTGTGGGCGGCAACATTGGGAATCATTTCATGGCTGGCGGTGATATATTCGGTTTCCACCGTTGTGCCGGTGGCGATTGCCGAGCCTTCCGCGGTTTTTTTGACCCGTTCAAGGGCGTCTGCAAGCTGCTTGCTTGTTTCAAACCTACCGACACACCACAGCGTCGCCCTGTCCGGAACAACGCTTGCGAATTCCGGACCCGTATCAGAGAATGTATAATTGATGGTATTCGCCGCCAGGGGGCCGGGGCCGGGAGTGATGTGCTCTCTCAGCATTTCTATGGCGTGGGCCTGAAGAATGGCGGCGTCCATGGCGCTTCTCCCATGCCACGGGGAATTACCGTGGGCCGTTCTGCCTTTGTAATGAAATTTTACGTTAAAGTATGCGGGGCATGTCTTGTACTGCGCGCCGGACACACTCCAGGGATGCCAGTCGAGAAAGATATCCACGCCCCTAAACAATCCGGCGTTACCCATTACGGGTTTCCCGATGCACAGTTCTTCTGCAGGAGTTCCAAATATTTTGATCGTACATTTGATATTGAATTTTTCTGCCGCAGCTTTAAAAGCGAGCGCCGCAAAAGCGCCGCCGGCTCCGATCAGGTTGTGTCCGCAGCCTTGTCCCGGCGCTTTGGGTACTTTCGCCTCTTTTTTTGTCTGCACTTTCTGCGAAAGTCCGGGCAGCGCATCATACTCCATAGAAAATCCGATCACCGGTTTTTCACTGCCCCAAACCGCGATAAAGGCGGTTGGCATTCCGGCCGATCCCCTTTCAACTTCAAACCCGTTGGCCTCCAGGAAATCAGTATAGAGTTTCGATGCAAAATGCTCTTCCATGCCAAGTTCAGGCTTTTCCCAGACCTGTTTTTCCAGATCGAAATAAATTTCTTTGCCGCTCTCGATATAGTCGAGAATGAACTGTTTGATTCCGCTTAACATCTTCGTCATCCTTTCCTGCAGAAAGCTGCCCCGTAAAAGGCCGGGGCAGCCCTGTATCGAATTGTTTCATGCCGCTTATACCCGCCGCCTGAGGACGCGGGGGCATTTTCGCCTCGTTATAATTTAGCCGCCACTTTTTTCGTCTTACCGCTGCTGAACTTGATTACATCCAGTCCGCCCATAATGAAGAACAAAACCAGAATCACGATGCTCGATATAATTGCCAGCCACATTGTAAAGATACCGGCAGCCTCATATTTGAATACGCATACCAGAATATAGTGTCCGACGAACAGAATTCCGACTATCGTCCATAGGAATTTTACTCCGGTTGTTTCCGCGCCAAGGTAGCCCCAGACGCCCGGCTTTTCCGGGGTCCCTGCGTCGATGGCCGCCTGTTTTACATCATCGCCGAGCTTTCTGTAGCTGGTGGCTTCCGCCGCCTTGTAATCCGGCTTGGTGGCGAGGCTTACCACGATGAAAACTACGATTTCAACCGCAAGCCCGACATGAGCACAGTGTATTCCATTAATAAGCGTGGCCGGGCTGCCTGTGGTGGTCCACACCCAAACGGCCCAGGCAATTGCAACGATGCCGCCGCAGATCGTCGCCGCAAGAGCGCCCGCCGTGGTGGAACGCTTCCAGAACCACGCGCCGAGCACGGGGCAAAGCAATCCTGAAATTGCGATCGCCTGAGCAAGGACCCAGAGCGGAACCAGGCTTGGCAGCCAGAGCGCGCCGCACACGCCGAATACGGAAACGACGATTACGGACATTCTGCTTGCCAGCATCATTTGCTTCTCCGTCGCGTTCTTATTGATGCAGCGCGCATAGATATCGTGTGTAACGATTGTAACGCCGTTCATGGCGAAAGACGAGCCGCAGGATATGATCGTCATCATAAGGCCGACGATCAGGATCGTCCCGATGGGGACGGACGTTTCATGCAATGAAACATAGGAATAGATCGCATCGTTTGACAAGCCTTCCGGAAGCACGAGTACATTGTTTGCTACCGCGACCGCAACGGCCATTCCGGCTCCGAAGATCAGGATACCGAAGTAGTGCGCGCAGCATGACGCTAACTGGGCATTTTGGCTGATTCTGGGCGTCTCGCCGATATAGGCCCACATGTAAACCCACGGATCCACCAGATAGAACAGGCAGAGCGTCAGGAACCATACGCTGAAATTCGAGAAGGATACCTGAAGTCCGTCGACAAAGCTTGGAGGCAGAACAGTGTAGAACTGTTCAAAGGTAAAGCTCGCCCCTCCGACAATCTTAAATACGACGATGGCAAATACAACGATGGCCAGGGACTGTAAGGTCGCCTGCAGCCACTGGGTAACAAGAGCCGACACCTGACCGGCCGTTATTAAATACGCCAGGATTCCGACGGCAGCTATGACGACGCCTACCTTCAAAGGCAATCCAAAAGCGATATTCAATAAAACAGCGATGGCAAGATACTGCATACCGGTCAGGAAGCCCGGCCTGAAGAATGCAATGATCGCCGACGGAAGCCTGAGCTTTTCACCGTACCTTGCACAGATAAAGTCCGTGATGGTAACGGCTCCCGTATTTCTTCCAAACGTGTTCAGCCGGCGCGCGAAAATAAGGATGAATAATGTGCAGCCAAGGGCCGGGAATATCCCTGACCAAATGGAACTCATGCCTCCGGCGTACCCATAGCCGGTCCAGCCCGATACGCTTGAGCCGCCGATCGCTCCGCCCATATAGGCGGCGGCCAGCAGCCAAAACGGGGCGCCTCTTCCCGCCAGCAGGAAGTCTTCAGAGGTCGCCGTCATTTTCTTTGAGTAGTAAATTCCGATAACAACAAATAATACAATAGAAATAATCAGAAAAATACCGCTCCATGTTATTACTGTCATAACGTTCTCCTTTCTTTGTTTAAAAGTTTGTTTGAGCTTAACTTTTATATAC
>DATMXY010000307.1:0-4273 GCA_035561275.1 Anaerovoracaceae bacterium
CAATTAGAGATAATATTTCTCTTAATTCCGCTTATCAAAACATGTTCGGAATTTCAGAAATTATTATCTGAAATTCCGGTCTCGTGGTTTTAAAAAATTCCGTGCAGACTATAGTCCGGGGATATTGACGCAAACGATAAATCCAATAAAATTGCCTGTCTGAGCGATACGGTCAGGGTCGGCAGTCAAAATATTTATTACGGTAGGATGCAAAAAAATTCAGGTGCGAAAATTCAGAAAAGTAAGAGGATTCAGGACATAAAAAATTCCTGTAAAAATACATCAAAAAAACAATATGAACGCATAAAAAAAGATGAGCAGATTTCTCCGCCCATCCATACAAGCATCATCTTGCCTTAGCCTTCAGTTTCCGGTGATGATCCGGATCCCCTGCGGCGTGTCCTCCAGGGTGATTCCCTTTGCCTTCAGGATGTCCCTGATTTCGTCCGCACGGGCAAAATTCTTCGCTTTTCTTGCCTCCTGACGCTCGTCCACCAGCTTCCTGACTTCGTCGTCGATGCCGCCGCCGTCCTCTTCCTTTTCCCTTAACAAACCGAGTATGCCTGTCAGTTCGTCCAGCAGCGAAAGGCATTTTCCGGCGAACTCCTTTGCCGCGCCGTCCCGGGTCGCGGTATTGATATCTTTGATCAGTTCAAAAATAACGCTGATGGCGTCCGCGGTGTTCAAATCGTCGTCCATGGCCGCTATGAATTTATCCTTGTATTTCAGCAGCTCCTGAAGCTGCCGTTTTTCCTTGTCGCTGATAGCAGATGCATCGCTGCCGCTTTCCGCCAGATGCTTCAGGTTGGTTTTGGCGTTCTGCATTCTGGCCAGAGCGTTTTTTGCCTGATCCATCAGCTCCCGGCTGAAATTGACGGGGTTTCTGTAATGTCCCGAAAGCAGGAAGAACCGAATCACTTCGCCGTCGTAATCTTTCAGAATGTCCCGGACAGTGAAGAAGTTGCCCTTGGATTTTGACATTTTTTCGTTTTCGATGGTGATATACCCGTTATGCATCCAGTAGTTCGCAAAGGGTTTTCCCGTCCGGGCTTCCGTCTGGGCGATCTCATTTTCATGATGCGGAAATGTCAGGTCCTGCCCTCCCGCATGGATATCGATGGTTTCCCCCAGATATTTTGTCGACATCACCGAACACTCGATATGCCATCCCGGCCTGCCCATCCCCCAAGGAGACTGCCATGCCGGTTCGTCGTCCGCCTTTCGGGCCTTCCAAAGGGCAAAATCCAGGGGATCCTGTTTCTTGTCGTCTATCTCGATGCGGGCGCCGGACTCCAGGTCCTCGATGTTCTGTTTGGACAGCTTGCCGTAATCCTTGAATTTTCTGGTGCTGTAATAAACGTCGCCGTCGGTCTCATAAGCATAGCCCTTTTCCATCAGGCTCCGGACAAATGCGATGATCTCATCCATGTTTTCCGTTACCTTGGGATGGACCGTCGCCTTATCCACATTGAGGGCCTTCGCGTCTTTATAATATTCTTCGATGTACTTTTCGCTGATCTCGGTCGCACCGACGCCCTCCTCCCGGGCTTTATTGATGATCTTGTCGTCCACGTCGGTAAAATTCTGGACAAACCTGACGTTGTTTCCACGGTAAGTGAGATATTTCCGAAGCGTGTCAAAGACCACAAAAGGCCTTGCATTGCCGATATGAAAATAGTTGTACACAGTGGGGCCGCATACGTAAATTTTTAGTTCTTTTTTATCGATCGGAATGAATTCTTCCTTTTTTCTGGTCAGTGTATTGTATAGTTTCATTCTCTGTCCTTTCTCCTTAAATCCCGTCTCCCTGGTCCATGATCACGGTATCTCTCAGTGTGCTTTCAAGAATCTGCGATTCTTTTGCATCCATTCCTCTGAGTCTGTTTTCAAGCATTACGATACGCCTGCGCAGACATTCGAGTTCCACCGCAACGGGATCCGGCAGGTCCGTTTGATTGAGATCCTGGGGTCTGTTGCCGCTTTTCCGGACAATCCTGCCGGGAATACCGACTACCGTACAATTGGGAGGGACCTCTTCCAGGACTACGGACCCGGCGCCAATTTTCGAATTGTCGCCAACCTTGAAGGGTCCGAGAACTTTTGCGCCGGAGGCGATCACAACATTATTCCCGATGGTGGGATGCCGCTTCCCCGTATCTTTTCCCGTTCCTCCCAGGGTCACTGCCTGATAGAGCGTCACGTCGTTGCCGATTTCAGCGGTTTCTCCGATGACCACCGCCATGCCGTGGTCGATAAAGCATCTGCGCCCTATGGTCGCGCCGGGATGGATTTCAACCCCGGTAAAAAATCTTGCCCACTGGGAGATCAGTCTGGCGATGAGTTTCAAATCATGCAGGTAAAGCCAATGGGCAGGCTTATGCAGGATCAGGGCCCAGATACCCGGGTAGCATAAAAGGACCTCAAATCCGTTCCTGGCGGCCGGGTCACGGCTTACGACCGCTTCGATATCTTCCTTTATATCTCTGAAAAACGCCATGTCAGCATCCTCCTGAATCATAAAACAATAGGGCAGGTTTTCATTTCCTGCCCTAAAATTATACCCCATATCCGCTAGGAATACAAAAGGTTTTTCAGTACCTGTATTACAAATAATTCATCGGATTTTGCGTAACCCCGTTCTTTCTGACTTCGAAATGTAAATGATATCCTGTGGCATTGCCCGTCGCTCCTACGGTGGCTATCTTTTCTCCCTTTTTGACTATCTGGCCTACGGATACCAGGATCGTATCGCAGTGCTCATACCAGGTTTCCAGGCCGTTGCCATGGCTCAGCTTAACCATTTTCCCCGGGCTGCCGCCGCTTCTCACGTCGATGACGACGCCGTCGTCCGCGGCGAGAATGGCCGTCCCCCTCGGATTTCTTAAATCCACTCCCGTGTGCCTGCTGCCTCCCCTGTTGACGCCGTAAGCCGAGGAGATTTCAATATGGGATACCGGGCTGGAGAACGATCCGCTTCCGGTAAAGGTCGCGATGGACTTTGTCCCTTTTAAGGCGACCTGATCCTGCGGTTCCGCCGTAACTACGCTGCCCACCTGGGTAGATGCGACGATGACGCCGTTTTCCTTGACAAACTCGGTTTTGACTTCTCTTGTTCCGAAAACACCGGGCGTCTTGACCTTGACCTCGCCTTTATATAATGTACTTGTATTTTCATACACCGTTTTATAATCTATATTTTCTGTGGAAGCCACGATTTCTTCGGTCTGTACCGTAACGTACGGTTTTGTCTGGAAGAGGTTGAGCTGCTGCCCGATCTTCAGTCTGTTCGGATCAAATCCCGGATTTGCGCTTTCCAACTCCGCCGGGCTCATGTTGTTTGCAATTGCGATATCCCACAGCGTGTCGCCGTCCTGTACCGTATATACCTTCGGTTCCTTCGTTCCCGTAATGATGAGCTGCACCGCTTCCTCCGGCTTTAAGACTTCCGACGGGTCTATGGCCGCCTGCGTTACGGTTACGTTTTCTTTGAATCCTGCGCTGATGAGCTCTGAGCCCTCCGTCAGATAATGACGCTTCACGCCGTCCAGTATGCTGTTTGCGTTTGCTTCCGTCAAAGCCGCCGCAACGTTGGTTCCGTTGATATTGACCGCCCAGATATTAGCCTTGCACAAGTCGGCTGAAAGAATCAATTCCTTCACCTGGCTTCCGGTCAGGAGATTCACTTTTTTCGCTTTTAAATCGGTAATCTCCACGGCGATGGCCGCATCATCCACAACAATCTCCGCGTCGGGCGCCTGCTTTGAAAGATCAGCCTTGATCTCCTCAATGGCCTGGGGCACAAGTTCCGTATCTGTGAGGTAACCGGCATCCTTGCCCGCGATGGTTAATTGATAAACGTCCGGACCCATGTTCAGGTAAAGCACGGCGCCGACGGCGACGGCTCCCAGCACGGCAGCTCCCAGCAATCCGGCTTTCACGCGCGCTTTGGAGGTTTGGTTCAATTTGCTTAATTTCTCAATTCTGATGTCAGTGATTCGGGTCTTAAAAGAATCGGCAGCTTCCGCCGCTTTTATTCCAACGATAAATCTGAAATGATCTATGACTGAATGCGATCTTCTTAAAGATGATTGCAATCTGTTTACGGCTGACTGCAGCTGGCTTCCTTTCGGTTGAACGCTTTTAACCGCCAGTTTCAATCTGTCAAGGAAGCCCTTTATCGGACCGCCTTCATTACTGTCTTTCAAACTCATAGCTTTCTCTCCTTGATGAATTAGGAAACTTACAATCAAACCTCCTTGTTTATTTTCTGATC
>DATMXY010000308.1:0-7172 GCA_035561275.1 Anaerovoracaceae bacterium
TTATATTATACATCGATGCATATGGCAATTGTATTTCATCCTCAACCTTTCGCTCAGCTTAAGCTCCAAAGCTCCTCGTCGGTTGGGACGTGATTGTCCTTCATAAAATAGGCGATCCTCGATATGTTGATCAGATGCTTGTAATCCAGGTTTTCCGAAATGCTGTTGTTTCCCCAGGAACCGCAGCCAAGCGTATTGGTCGGCGCCAGCCCGTTATAAAAGCTGCCTCCCGCGTTGAGCGCGCAGACCTGGTTGATCAGGAATCTGCTGACGCAAAGCTCCCTGCCGGCATATTCGATATGGTCCTTATTGTTGGAATGAACGGACACACTGTGACCCTTTCCTTCTTCCTCAAGGTTCGTCCGGGCGATTTCAACAGCCTCTTCAAAGGTCTTATATTTAAAAGCGGCAAGGACCGGGCACATTTTTTCCTTTGCCAGCAGATCGTCTTTTCCGGTCCCATCGGCTTCCACGATGATCACCTTTGTACTTTCCGGTACGGAAAATCCCGCCAGCTTTACAATGGCCTGAACTGATTGTCCTACGACATGGCGGCTCATTTCACCTTCGGCGAACATGGCGTTCCTCATGGCCTCCTTCTTTTCGGGTTTTGTAACCACAAAAGCTCCGTTCTTTTCAAATTCCGCGATCATCTCCTCATATCTGGATTCGGGCAGGATGACGGACTGCTCGGCGGAGCAGAGGATTCCGTTGTCAAAAGCCCTTCCCATAATGATCTGAGGCGCCGCAGATATGATGTCCGCGTCTTCGTCGATAATGCACTGCACATTCCCCGTGCCGACGCCGAGAGCGGGCCTGCCGCTGCTGTATGCCGCCTTTACCATTCCCATTCCTCCGGTGGCAATGACGACGTCTGCGCTTGAGATCAGGTTCTTTGTATTTTCCCTGGACTGCTGTCCGATGATCTGGATCAGGTGTTTCGGCGCGCCCAGTTTATCCAGTTCCGCATTAATCAACTCCACGGTTTTGCCGCTGCACCGGACCGCCTTATGGTGCGGCGTGATGATGATGGCGTTTCCGCCCTTCAGCGCAAACATGGCGTTGCTCATTGGAGTGACGATGGGATTGGTGCAGGGGGTAATGGCCGCAACCACGCCCACGGGTTTTGCGATTTTCGTGATCCCCGCCGCCTCATCCCGCTCGATGATCCCTTTGGACTTCTTGCCCTTCAGACTGTTCCAGATCATCCGGGCCTTTCCCTTGTTTTTCGCGGCCTTGTCTGCGACAACGCCCATGCCCGTTTCATCCACTGCGATCTCCGCAAGGTACTCCGCATTTTCATGGACTGTTCTTGCGATGGTCATGACGATCTCGTCCACCTGCTCCTGCGAAAATTTCTCGTATTCTTTCCGGGCCGCCTTTGCCCGCTCGATATATCCATCGATGTATGCCTTGCTGTCCGACTCGATGTCCATTTTGTTTCCTCCAAAAACTCATAAACTGTCATTTATACAACTTATATACAACTTAATCAACTGATTTAATCATATCCCAGAATGCTTCATTTTACAAACACAATCCGCAAGCGGCCACGGAATCCTTCCGCGGCCTGAGATTCACTTCATCGTGCCGTCCCGTTCAAACTTCCAATGCCAGGACAAGGCTTCCTCCAGAATGTGGGGCGTATGCGCCCCTCCTTTTTTGCAGGCTCTGGTAAAATAGTCCCACAGCCGTTCCCTGTAATCGGGATGCGCGCAGTTTTCAATGATTTTCGCTGCCCGCTGCCTGGGACTCAAGCCCCTTAAATCCGCATACCCCTGCTCTGTGACGATCACCATCACATCATGTTCCGTTTGGTCCACATGAGATACCATGGGCACGATGGACGAAATATCCCCGCCCTTTGCAACGGACTCTGTCGAGAATATGGATATGGAAGCATTCCGGGCAAAGTCTCCCGAGCCGCCGATCCCGTTCATCATTCTGGTCCCCATGATATGTGTGGAATTTACGTTTCCGTAAATATCGGCCTCCAGGGCGGTGTTCATGGATATGACGCCCAGTCTTCTTATGACTTCCGGATTGTTGCTGATTTCCTGGGGTCTCAGGATGATCCTTTTCTTAAAGAATTCAATCTCTTTTTCAAATTGGACCAGAACCGCGGGAGAAGGGCTGACCGCCGTTGCCGACGCCACCGACACCTTGCCGCACCTGAGCAGATCCAGCATGGAATCCTGGATCACTTCCGTATAACAGGTGAGGTCCCGGAAGTCTGAACTGCAAAGCCCGTACAGGACTGCGTTGGCCACGCTGCCTACTCCCGATTGTATGGGAAGAAGGCGGTCGGTCAGCCGGCCTGCGTTTACTTCCTGATTTAAAAATGCAATGATATGGTCGGAAATTTTCTGAGAAACAGGATCAATGGTACCAAGAGGTCTTGTCTGATCCTGCATGTCGGTAAAGACAATGGCGGCAATTTTATCAGGATCGCAGAGAATATAGGGGAGCCCGATCCGGTCTCCCGGATGACATATGCCGACGGGTTGTCTGTTCGGCGGATTTTCCACTGTATAGATATCGGCCATACCCTCAAGTTCCATGGGCTTTGCCGTATTGATCTCCACGATGATCCGGTCCGCGTTTTTTACAAACGTGGGCGTACTCCCGATCCCGGTGGTGGGGATGATATTGCCCTCTTCTGTGATTGCAAGGGCTTCCACAATGGCGACGTCGATTTTGGGAACCACCCCGGCATTGACATATTGCGGAAAATGGGAGAGATGGAGGTCAGTGTAATTTACTATTCCTTCGTTTATATTTTTTCTCAGACCGGAACTGGTCTGGTACGGCAGACGGGTGGATATGATTCCCAACGATGACCATAGTTCATCGATCTCCGGACCCAGGGAGGCTCCGGAATACAGACTTAATTTTAACCGTTCCCCCTTCTTTACTCTTTCCGCGATGGCCAGGGGGACCGATTTCGGATATCCCGAAGGAGTAAATCCGCTGGCTCCTATCACCATGCCGTCCCGAATCATCACTGCGGCTTCTTCCGCACTGACGACCATGTGCGAAAGCCTGGTATTCCTCAATCTTTTTCCCATTTCAGTATCCGCTGTCATCTTATATCACTGCCTTTCTGCTCAGACCTGATCCGCACCCGTCACCGCCCGGATCAAAATCGGTGCGGATCCTGTCTGTCACTTCAATTTATAGGGATACTTTTTCATATTTGTAAAATATTAAATTTTTATAGCGCCATATCCTTTCTCTATTGCTCAAAAAGAGCAGGTTCTTCCTCGTACTGGATGATCTCAAACCGGACCGTTTCATCGATATCCGGACATTGGAAACACATCTCGCTGAATCCCATCTGCTCCAATGTCACATGCTTTCTTGCCGCATAAATAAAGGGATAAATGGCCGTCAGCGCCGTAAGGCAGATGTTTGCCGATTTTTCCTTATCAACTATGGAGCGCTCGATATAGATTGCATCCCCCGGTTTATAACTGCAGCATTTTGAACTTTTTACGACCAGCTTGATCTTCTTCTCCTTGAACTCGCCCATCTGCGATCCCTCCTCATCTTATTCCCCTTATGAATTGCAGATTCCCAAATCAGGCTTCGTACCGTCCGGGATGAGCTGCAAATATTCTTTTTCCTTCACCTTTGCGTTCCATTCAGCTTTTGCTTTGCGCAGAATTTCTGCATCCGAAAGGATATCGATTGCGGAAGCGGTAAGAATTCTGGCGGCGCAATCCAATGTCTTATGGGCGACGGAAGAGCCTGCACAGGCGGTAACAACCCAATTATGCCAGCCCAGATTGGCAGGACCCATGGTAAGCCGAAGCAGTCCGTAAGGTGCGAACCAGCTGTATTCGGAGGTATCCTGAACGGCTCCGTTTATTTTTCCGTAGGGTATTATGCTCTCGTCCAATCCGCTTTCAGTAACATGTGCATTTTTTTGAAGTGCTTTTACAAAGCACTGTTCTTCTTCCGCAAACGACGGCGCCCCGGCCTCTTCCAGATTTCTCGACAGAACTTTTGAAATCACTTCATTGCATATCTTTTCATGGCTGGCGGTGACAAATTCCCTTTCCACTGTAGTGCCGGTAGCCATCGCCGCGGCTTCCGCACATCGGTCGATCTTTGCCAAAACCTCCTGCAGCAGCTCCGACGTGACGAAACGGCCGACATACCACGCGGTGGTATGATCCGGCACTACATTAGGATAGGACAGTCCGCCCGTGGAAAACACATAGTTGATGGTATTGGCGCCCTCCGGCGGGTCTCCCGGATGGATATGCTCACGCAGCAGCTCCACCGCGTGGGCCTGAAGCATGGCGGCGTCAAAGGCGCTGTTGCCCAGCCAAGGCATATTTCCGTGAGAGGATTTCCCGTGGAAATGGTATTTCACGCTGAAATACGCATTGCATCCTTCCGCATAGGAGCGGTTCATGAACTTGGGATGCCAATCCAAAAAGACGTCAACGCCTTTGAACAGCCCCGCGGCGGCCATAAAAGGCTTTCCGATACACAGCTCTTCCGCGGGAGTTCCGAATACCTTAACTGTCCCGTTCAAGCCTTCTTCTTTCAATATATTCTTAAGGCTGATCGCAGCTTTGACGGAAGCCGTGCCTAAAACGTTATGCCCGCAGCCATGACCGGGCCCTTCTTCCACCACCGGACTGCGTTCCGTGGAGACCTTCTGGGAAACCTTGGGCAGTGCGTCGTATTCCGCATTGAACGCAATGACGGGCTCACCGCTTCCAAAGACCGCAACAAACGCGGTGGGCATGTCGGCTACGCCTGTTTCGACCTGAAATCCATCGTTCCTTAAAATATCTGCTAAGAGCCGGGAGGATTTCACCTCTTTCATGCCCAATTCGGGATTTTTCCAGATTTCATCTGCCAGTTCATAGAACATATCCGCATTTGCTTTCTGCCATGCAAATGCTTTTTCTTTTATTTCATCCATTTTATTATCTCCCCATTTGCTTAACATGCCGCTTCATTGAGGAATCTATTTGTTTTCTGCACGGAATTTCTCGGCAACCTCATATCCGGTCATGAATACCGCGTTGGGCCTGGTCCTGATATGCTTGATCAGGTTCTCCAGCACGGTCATTCTGGCAGGCCTTCCGATGATCTGGGGATGACAGGTCAGCATGAAACAGGCATTTTTGCGGCTGCCGTCCGTATCATCCATAAATTCTTCATACAAAAAGTCAAACTCCGTCTTCCAATAGGTCTCCACCGCATCCAACGGCTGCATGCACTTGCCCGGAGTATGGACGCTGTAAAGCCAGTAGGCCGCATCGTCCAGCACCCATGCCACCGGAATGTCCACGATATCCGTCTGCTTGTCAAATACCTTCATCAGATTCACCTGATCGGTATACATCATGTTGCTGCCCCACTTAAAACCCATCTCTTCTATGATGTCCACGGAATATGTGCTGAACTCCCAGGCAGGGGAACGATACCCCACCGGCACCTTGCCGGTGAGGTTTTCCAAAATCTTGTTGGATTTGACCAATTCTTCTTTTTCCGCCTCTTTGCTGTCGAATGTATGCGGATGTTTATGGGAGTAACTGTGGTTTCCAATCTCATGGCCGGCAGCGTCTAAGGCTTTTACCATTTCAGGATATCTCTCCGCCGTCATCCCCGGGATAAAGAAACTGGCTTTAATACCATACTTATCGAGGATTTTCGTAATACGCGGCACGCCTTCAACCGGACCATAGGTTCCCATGGACAACTGCACCGGCCGTTTGGCATGCTCCGGATCTCTGGAAGTCCACAGCGTCTCCGCATCGATATCAAAACTTAAAATAACCGGGAATTTTTTTTCATACATATCGTTTCCTCCTGTCCTTTTTAGGGATACCTTCTTACTTCAAAGGATCTTTATACGTTTCCTTCAGTCTGATCAGCACTAAGAGCGAAATAACCGCACAGCCAATCGAAAAAAAGGTTGGCGAAAGTACATTTCCGGTTGTAGAAACAAGATATGTCGCGATCAGAGGAGCCGGAGCCCCAAAACCTGTTACTGCCAGGTTATAGCCTATTGCCAGTGCGCTTGTTCGAACTTTTGTAGATGTGATCTCAGCAATTGCCGCTGGTCCCGGGCCGGAAAAACAAGCGAGAAATCCTGCTAAGATCAATTGGCATACAAGGATGACCGCGAATTTACCGCTGGAAGCCATTAATGAAAAGAGTGGATAAGGCAAGAGTATAAAAGCCACTGCAGAAATGATAAGTAACGGTTTTCGGCCAATCCGGTCGGACAATTTTCCAAGGAAAGGAATCATGATAACGAAGAAAGCCAGTACGACGAGATTGGAAAATAAGGCTTTTTCAAACGGCAATCCCAATATTTTAGAGAGATATGTAGGCATAAACGTTAACACCACAAAATAAGCGCTGGTCCAATGTATCGTGAAGCCAAATATTAAGAAGATATCTTTTGGGTGATGCTTCAGCACCTCGCGTAAAGGAGCCTCCGATTTTTGGTTGGTTTTTTCAAGCGATTCGAAATGGGGCGTATCATCCATTGTTCTGCGTAAATAGATACCAACCAGACATATCGCGATACCTAAAATGAATGGAATACGCCAAGCCCAGGCGGTAATAGCTTCAGGAGTAAATGCGAAGCTTAATATTGTCGCAACAAGCGAAGCGAGCATATATCCAAGACCTACACTGATTTGGTTGAAGCTTCCCCAAAAACCTCTATTCCCTTTTGCGTATTCTACAATAAAAGCCGTATTGCTTCCCCATTCACCACCGGCGGATATCCCCTCTGCCACCCTTGCAAGAACTAAGAGAACCGGTGCTATGATTCCAATCTGTCCATATGTTGGCAGAATACCAATAACGAATGAAGAAATACCCATCATCATAATCGTCAATGTGAGCGCTTTCTTTCTTCCAAATTTATCAGCGTATGGACCAAAGATGAAAGCTGCTAATGGCCGAATTGCATATCCCATTGCAAAAACAACAAAGGTAGAGAGTAAGCCGGCAAATTTATCTGAACTTGGAAAGAATATCTGTGCGATGTAAGGTGCTAAATAAGCGTATATTGCCATATCGTAATATTCTAACATATTTCCGACTCCGGCACCAATGATTGCTTTTTTAAATTTCTTTGAATCAGCCTTTGGAGATGGGCTGGTTGCTGAGATCTCTGAATTCAAATTATT
>DATMXY010000309.1:0-2783 GCA_035561275.1 Anaerovoracaceae bacterium
ATTTATTGTGGATATTTTCACACTTCGTCTCTTTTGAAAGGATTGAAAACAGCAGCGCCAGCAGTGACCCTGCCACGCATACGGTAAAACCGCTGCGGTAAGCGGCGTCCGGCGCCGCCCCCGCCGCAGTATGGATATCGATGATCCGGCCGCATATGACCGGCAGGACTGCCGCGGCCAGGAAATTCGTCCCGTTTACGATGGACATGGCCATCGCCGGATAACGCGGATTGCTGACTTCCTTCCCCATGGACCAGCATGGGGCCCCGATGGAGGAAGACAGCCCCAGCATCGTGACGAATATGTATATGTACCATACGGGCGGGTCAATAAAAATCAATATGGTCCAGGCGAAGAGCGATAAGGCGGAAAGTATTATCAGCGGCGCTTTCCTGCGCTTCAGCGTATCCGAAAGCTTCCCTCCGAATACAAAGGCGATTGCCGTAATCAACAGCATGATGGAAACGATATTGGACGCTTCGATTTTGTCCAGGCCGTAGGCGTACGTGATATAGGATACCCCGAAGGTCCCGGAGAACAGAAAAAAGCCGCCGTTGACCCCGCCAAGCGCGATGGCGGGCCACCAGACCCTTGGGTTTTTTACAACTTCAAGTAACTGGTAAAAAATATTGCCGCTCTCCTCCCGTATCTGGGGCGGCTGGGGATTCACCTCAGGGAGCCCCATATCCACGGGGGAATTTTTCACGAAGACCGCCGCCAAAGCGGCAAGCATCAGTGTGACAATGCCCATGGCAAGGAAGGAACCCCTCCAGCCGATGAATCCCGCAACAAGAATAAGGGGGGCCTGGGCAAAAATCCCTCCCATATTTCCCATGAAGCTTGTGAGGCCGGACATGGTCGCAAAATCCTTTGCCGGAAACCAGTTGGTCACGACCTTCAGCGCGGACAGAAAGACGACGGATACGCCGATACCCACCAGGAGCCTGCCGGCGTATGCCATTGTAATGCTTGACGCAAAGGAAAACAGGATGGAGGCGATCCCCGCCAGGACAGTTCCCGATACTGCGACCAGTCTGGCTCCCAGCCTGTCTACAAGAATACCGGTGGGGATCTGCATGATCGTGTAAGCATAGAAGTACATCGCTCCCAGATTGGCGATCTGGAAGGCGTTCATTCCGAATGAGTCTTCCAGGTCTTCCGCGATAACTCCGATGGAAAGCCTGTGAAAGAAGCCGATCAGGTATATGATGATCAGTAGCCCCCATACAAACCACCTGTACGATTTTATGTTTGGTTTTTCATTCATTGCTATTGCCTGCCTTTGTCTATCAGTAAATCAATGTAACCATCTTACCACCGATTGGTTTATTTTTCAAATCGACTTATTTTGACACTTTCCGATAAAGACATCGGCCTGCGTCCGCCCCTGCGCACGGCGCCGCCTCCCCTCGCATATTATACACGGAAGGAGGTGCCTCGAATTGAGACAAAAACCCTACGACCGGGAAAAAGCCCTGGCCTATGCACATCAGTGGGCGTTCGGGCGCAATCCGCGATACTATAATTTTGAATACCTCGGAGGTGACTGCACGAATTATACCTCCCAGGTGCTGTATGCGGGGTCGGGCATCATGAACCCCAAACCGACTTACGGATGGTATTACTACAGCCTGAATAACCGCGCCCCCGCGTGGACGAGCGTCGAATATCTGTACCGTTTCCTGGTGAACAACGGGGGCGTCGGCCCTGTGGCCATAGAGACGGATATGTATGGAGTGGTACCGGGGGATATCGTACAGATATCTTTCGATGGGAGGGTGTTCGCACATTCCCCTGTGATCGTCTCCGTCGGGGATCCGCCGGATCCTTCCAATATCCTGATCGCGGCGCACACATACGACTCCGACTACCGTCCGCTGGACACCTATGAGTACGCAAAACTGCGTTTCTTACACATCACCCATGTGAATGTGTGGTAAAGCATAACGAAACGCGCCCGCAAAAATGAATTGCGGGCGTGCAAATTTTATTACCTGCCGTTGTCTGCTGGGTTCTTATTGATTTCTTTTCAGCATTTCGCGCTGCTTTTCGAATATGTACTGGATGACTTTATCCTGTGTAATGTTATCAATGTCGGCAAATTCCACCCGGTATTCATAGTTGCCCTCTTCATTCATGCCGCTTCGATAATCCAGCACTTTGCCCTTTATCATGATAAAATTACAGTTCAGCGTAAACCAGCATAAAATATATTCCGCCGTCTCCAGCCAAACACCCGATTCAAAAGACATTCCGCTGCCGCTGATATTCTTGACCATACCTTTGTAATCAGGCATATCGCCGGCCTCTTCTGAATCTGCTACGCGGGAAAAGGTTAATTCGACCGCTACATCTATTCTGAAAAAGCTTCTTTGCCGTACGCGTTCATACTCATCGACCTCTATTTCCGTCAATAACGCTTCATTTTGAATATAATGACCCAATACCGTGCCTTTTGCCCGATACAATCCGTCCAGGGCAAAAAACAGAAAACCGTATTCTTCATCCAGGGGAAGCTTGACGGCGCATCCTGCGGAAATCGGCGCATGAACAAGTAACAGGTCCTCGTCCACGATTTTCTCAATATGGCTGGTATAGGAGCATTTTGCCCCGTCGTCAGTTTGTGCTGTTATTTCAAGTTTGTCGCCAGGCCTGATTCCGATCATTTTATGACTCCTTTCGATCTCTCCGTATTCCTTTATGCATGAAAATTATCCCGCCCTTTGGCGGTTTCCATACATTTGTTTAAACCATATTAAAGCAGTACTGTTACGGTTTTATAT
>DATMXY010000310.1:0-3715 GCA_035561275.1 Anaerovoracaceae bacterium
GAAGAAGGAGACAAAACAATGGATCAATTAACGGATCAATTATCAGAGGACAGAAACAGTTTTTTTGACTACTGCCGGAACATCAGAAGATTAACGCAAAATACCATAAGGGTATATGAATTTGACCTGCAGCACTTTAACCGGTTCCTGGGCCGGAAAACACCGCCGGTAACAGAGTATAAAGAGGTGACCAGGAATACCCTTGAGCATTATCTCGCTTCTCTTCAGGGCTATTCCGTAAAAACGATAAAAAGAAAGGTCGCCTGTATCAGATCCTTATTTCATTACCTGGAATACGAGGAGAAAATAGATAAAAACCCGTTTTCCGGATTCCGGCTCAACATGCGGGAACCTCGACGGCTGCGCACGACGATGACTTTGGATGAGATTCAAAAGCTGCTTTTCATTGCATACGGCGAAAAACCCTCCAACCTGCCGGAAACGCCCGGCGTGATCCCGGCAAGGCCGTTGAAGATAACGTCGGAGGAGTTTATCTGGATCAGGGATATCGCGATCCTGGAGCTTCTTTTTGTCGGCGGACTGCGGGTGAGCGAATTATGCGGTCTTACCTTCAGGGACGTCAATTTAAATCATTCTGCAATTATGATCCATGGAAAAGGCAATAGAGAAAGGTTGATCTATCTGGAAAACGATGAAGTGATCCTGGCGCTGAAAAGCTATCTTGTTCACAGAAAAAGCGCCGGCGTCGACCTGCCGTACCTGTTTATTACAAAGTTCGGACAGGTGTTATCCACACAAGCCGTCAGGAACCTCGTAACCAAATATGCAGGGTTAGCCGGAATCAAAAAAAATATTACCCCCCATGTATTCCGGCATACATTTGCGACGCTGCTTCTGGAAGAAGGCGTTGATATTAAATACATTCAGGACTTTCTGGGCCATAGCTCCATCTCGACGACCCAGATCTATCTGCACACGACGAACAAGCAAAAACGTAAGATAATAGCGACACAGCATCCACGGCAAAGGCTGTACTTTTCTGAAATTTCTCCTGCGGATAATGTCAAATTAACTTCACGGAGGGGAGAAGCGGTTTGATTATTAGAAAGTAAGAAAATTCCCCTCCGGAAGAAAATTCTAAAGGAGGAATCTTAATGAGAAAAGTACTATCTTTTGTGCTGGTGCTCGCACTGGTACTGAGCAGCTTCTCGATGGCGTTCGCCGCCGATTCGGCCGCAGGCCTTACGGACATCAGCGGCAATGCCAACGAAGACGCGATCCAGGTGGCCTATGATCTTGGCGTCATAACAGGCAACCCGGACGGAACCTTCCAGCCTGACAAAGCTGTAACCAGAGCGGAGTTTGCCGCGATGCTCACAAGGGCGCTTGCGATTCCAGACAGCGCGCTAGCCGGTTACACTTCTACCACCTTCAATGACACCGCGGGATACGGCTGGGCTGTTCCTTACCTCGCATTCTGCCAGTCCAAAGGCATCATGCTGGGCGACGGCGCAGGAAACGTAATGCCGGGAAGAACCATCTTAGTCAATGAAGCAATGACCATGGCGTTAAGAGCCATCGGCTACACCCAGAACTCCGCGCTGCTCGTTGGCGCATGGCCTGCAAACTATGTATCCATCGCGCAGAACGAAGATCTCTATGATGATGTTGCAACAGAAACCACGGTCAACAAGGCCAATGCGGCGCAGATCATCTACAACCTGCTGACCGTACAGAAGGTGGCCGTAAATACCGACGGAACCACCGATTATCTCTGGAAGGACAGAGGGGAAGATACAGAAGCAAACCTTCTGAACACCAACCTGGGCTGCGACGAGATCGAAGATGCGATCCTGGGATCCACCCCCGGATGCACCTATGACGATGCCATCATCAGTATCACGAAAAATCTTGGCGCTTACGGCACCGCCTATATCAATGACGATGATGAACTTGTCGCATTCACCAAGGATTCGACTGCTTTAACCGGCAGCCTCAACGACGACAGGGACGGATTCGAAGTCGGCGATATTACCTATGATATCGACGACGCCGACAATGACTTCACATCGGACGCCGCCTTATTTGTAAACGGCGATGATCAGGGCGCCACCGGAGGCGGCATTGAGATCGCTGAAATCGTGGGCTGGGCTTTGGCGAATTCCGACGACGAAGAAACTGTAACGCTTAATGTGGATCTGTCCGGGAAGACGATCAAGGACGTCTATTCGGTGGTCGCCTGGGCGGCTTCCGATTCTGATCTGGCGGATTCCGACGTACAGGAGGATATCGCAGATAAAAAACTGCTGGACTTCGATTTTATCGATGACGACGATGACAACATTGATTTTAATTCATTCGAACTGGCTGGAGCGGACTCCCTTGAAGATATCGGGGAAGACGACGTTGTCTATGTATATGCAAACAGTGACGACGATATCAGAAAAGTAGCCGTCGGGACGGAGACCGTTGAAGGCGTTGTGGACGAATTGGAAGAAAACGACAGTAGCGAACTCGATTCCGTAACGATCGGTGATAAGGAATACGATTTATCCCCAATCGCTACCGGTGATGCAGAGGACATCGATGTGGATTCTGAAGGAACCTTCTATCTTGATATAAACGGCGAGATCTATGATTTCGACGGAACTTCCGGAAATGCCGATACCTTTGGAATCGTGGAAGCCTGGGATCAAAAGGTGGGGAATGACTTCGACAATCCGAAACTGAAACTCTACCTGTCCGATGATTCCGAAAAGTCATTGTTCTTCTCCGAGAGCTATGCGGATGTGAGTGATATGGAGTGGGTACTGACGTCTGACCTGACTTCTGTAAGCTCGATCAATACCGCCATGAACAGCGTTATTACAAAAGGCGCTCTCATCGGCTACTCACTCGACAGCAGCGGAGATATCGACACGATCGACGTAACTTCTAAAGTCTTTTCAGGAACAGGAAGCGAGGAAGTAACTTTCCAGAGTGCGAAGGTCCTGAAAGTCGGCACGAAATCGTTCAGCATCGATTCCGGTTGCGTGGTATTCACCTATAAAGATAATATAAAAGACACAGGCACCTATGATATCGCTTCTTTGAATGACGTTGAAACCGGTAAGCTTACAAGCCCGTCAGCGGTTATTCTGAACGAAGACGGAGATGTCGTGGCTGTCCTTGTCGACGAATACAATACGAGCGGCGACGATTATATCTACGGCGTAATCAATGAAAAGAGAACCGGTAAGGACGACGGCGGAGACGAAATATCCAGGTTTGTCACCTATATCGACGGAACGAAGGTCACCTATTCGGCCGACGACGTTTACAGCGCGAAAGCGGGAACCTTTGACGTCTATAAGATCAAGCTGGATTCCAGCGATATCATCACCAGTATCGAGTCCATGAACCTGGGCCTTGAATATAAGGATGAGGATGAAAGCGGCTGGATTAACAGCGCTGCCGAAAAGATCACCGACCTGGGTTCTGACAAGACCGTAATTACGACCACAGTTGGCAGTACCGAATACAAATACACGGTTGCCGATGATGCGGTGGTATACGAATATGATCTTGACGATGAAGAGTTCGCACCGGCCAAGCTTTCCGCTCTTAAGGACAACGGTAAATTCTTCGTCAGACTGTACGATACGAAGGGCAACGACGCCGACGGCATCGCGACCCTCGTGATCTTCTACGAAGAGTAACTCATAATCGCAGAATAAAACATCAACGTATTTTCAGGCGGGCGGCTTTATAGCCG
>DATMXY010000311.1:0-4525 GCA_035561275.1 Anaerovoracaceae bacterium
GTATGTGAGAGGAGGCGAAAGAGTTGCAGAAAGAAGATCTACAGAAAAAACTGGCCGATTTGCGCAATGGCGATAAAAAAGCGTTTGAAGAAATCTACGAACATCTGAAAGCGCCGATTTATACGATTATCCTGCGCATCACTCAGGATAAAGCGTTGTCGGAGGACATTCTACAGGAGGTTTTTATCAAACTGTATCAGTCGCCGCCAAAGTCTCCGATCAAAAATCCTCGCGCATATCTGTTCCAGTCGGCGCGCAACCTGGCAATTGACCACGTGAGGAAAAAACCGCAGCTTGCCGGTCTGGAGAGCATAGAGGACCTTGTATATCTCCCGGCAGATGATTTTTCAATGAAAATGGATATTGACCATGCTTTGAAAACCCTGCCTTTGCAGGAATGCCAAATAGTGTCCTTCCATATCAACGGCGAATTAAAATTCCGGGAAATAGCCGATATGATGGACATTCCGCTGGGAACGGTTCTCTGGAAATACCAAAAGGCAATCAGGCAGATGCGTTCTATTTTATCTGGAGGTGCATGATGAAAAGGATAATCGCTATTTTAATGATACTGGCTTGGGTCTTGTCCGCTCCTATTGCGGCATATGCCGCGAATGAAGCCCCCGCGCCGGCATCAGAAGGCAATGAAGTCACCGCGCCGGCATTAGAGGGCAACGAAGCCACCGCGCCGGCGCCGGAGGGCAATGAGGCTCCGGTACTGGCACAGGACGGCGGCGAGGCTCCGCCCCTCTCTGACGGAAAATATTTAAATATCAGAGAATTATTTCAATATTGGGAGGCCAACGGATATCCCGATTACGTGGGAAGCGTTTACAGCACTTCCGGCGGTACAGCTCTCACCGTTCTGCTTGTAAACGACGATGGAACCGGAGCGGATCAAATCCGCGCCTCGCTTGCCGACGATTCCGGCGTATCCTTTGGCACGGCGGCGTACTCTTACAATGCCTTAACAGCAGTCAATGATGAAATCGCTGAAAAATATATGGGAAGCGATGGGAAGATATACGGCGTTGGCGTGGGATGGACTTCGGTGGACGGCGTGGTTACCGGCTTCGGTGAGAGCGGAAAAGAATCAAGAGTCGTCGTTTCCGTAGACGAGAGCGTTTTAACGGAGTATACTGATAAATTTTACGAGCTTTACGGCGATATGGTCGTGGTGGAAGCAGGCGAAGCTTTTGTATTACAGGATGATAATGTGCCGGACAGCAACGTATGGTTGTTACCGTTAATTGTTTTCATTATTATGATAGCCGGGGCAAGCATACTGCTGTTCAATCGGACCCGCCTTATCCCAGCCATGCAGACGACGAAGGGGACTGTCGTCGCACAATCGGCGCCTGTAAGCAGAAAGGAAACGATAGCGGCCGTCAAGAACAGTGAAATCGCTCCGAGCGACAAAGTATTCGACTCGATTTTACGCAGGATTGATAAAAATGACGGGTGACACAGAGTTATATGATCGTCATATAAAAAGGGGATGCAGCAAATGGAAAATTGCTGCATCCCTCTTTATCAATCAGTTTTTAATGCATTACGCACCCTTTTGCTTCAGATATCTCACAAATACGAACAGCTCGTGGAACCAGAGAGGCGCCGTGGACAAGGCTCCCAGTTGCAGCCATTCCGTGACGGTCAGTTCTTGTGTTCCGAATACCTCAATCAGGATATCAATTTCCGTAACGCTGATCTGCAGCAGCAATCCGACGGCGAAAGCGACGATCATCATCCTGTTTTCCAGGTGGTTGAACCGGAAAATGGACCGGTTGAGGTTCCTCATTCCAATAGCGTTGAACAGCTGGGAAACACCCAAGGTTGTAAACGCATAGGTTTGGGACTGTATATAAATTGCCTCGTCCGTCAGAAACAGCTTCAGATTTTCCAGACTGAGGGCCTGACCCGCATCCAGGATGGCACTGATCGGCGTGATCAGGAAGGCCGACAGGGTGAGCGCTCCGATGACGATACCGAAAAATACGGTAATGGCAAGGCCGCCGTTGGCAAACAGGCTTTCCTTCGGATTTCTCGGCGCGTGCTTCATCGCGTCGGGATCGCCGGAGTCGACTCCCAGGGCCAGCGCCGGCAGAGAGTCTGTGATCAGATTGATCCACAGGATGTGGATCGCTTTCAGCGGCGCGGCCAGGCCGGCCGTGATGGCCACAAACATGGTGAGGATTTCTCCCAGGTTGGACGATAAGAGGAAGATCACGGTTTTCTTGATATTATTGTATATATTCCTTCCTTCTTCAATGGCTTTCTGAATCGTCGCGAAGTTGTCGTCCGTCAGAACCATGTCGGCGGCGCCCTTTGCGACGTCCGTTCCAGTGATGCCCATCGCCACGCCGATATCGGCAGCTTTCAGGGAAGGCGCGTCGTTTACCCCGTCTCCCGTCATGGATACGATATGCCCGTGGGAACGGAATGCGTTGACGATCATAACCTTGTTTTCCGGCGATACTCTTGCAAAGACTCTCAGGTTCGGCACGGCCGCATTGAGATCTTCCTGGGTCATATGATTCAATTTATCTCCGGTGATGCATTGATCCTCTCTTTCCGCGATGCCGAGTTCCCTGGCAATGGCAAAGGCCGTGTCGATATGGTCGCCGGTTATCATAATGGTCGTTACCGATGCGTCTCTGAATATTTCCACGGCTTCCCCGGCTTCCGGCCGCGGCGGGTCGATCATGCCCACCAGTCCCGCAAATACAAGGTTTTCCTCTGCGGCGGAGGTGTCTTCCAGCTTGATGGAAAGGGCGAGGACACGCAGCGCCATGGAGGCCATTTCCTTGGCCGCGGCCTGTATCTTATCTTTGTCGGCAGCCGTGATAGGCCTGATGTTTCCATTTATAATGATTTCATTGCAGTTCTCAATGATCCGGTCCATAGCGCCCTTCGTATATGCGATGACTCTGCTGTCGGAATTCTGGTGGACTGTGGTCATCATTTTTCTGTCGGAATCGAAGGCCTGCTCGTTAATGCGGGGTTCCAGAGCTTCCAGCTCTTTTTTGAGGACGCCGTTGTCGAGGCCCATATCCAGCAGCGCCAATTCCGTAGGATCGCCGAATCGGGTCGTTCCTTCGATGGCCGCGTCGGTACAGAGGACAAAACCGTCGATAAACAGCTTATCCGTGTCGTATCGCAGTTCCGATACGTCGCGGAGCGCTTCATCCACATAGACCCTCGTTACAGTCATTTTATTCTGGGTAAGGGTTCCGGTCTTGTCGGAACAGACGACGCTGACGGAGCCGAGGGTTTCCACTGCGGGCAGTTTTCTCACAATGGTATGGACCTTGACCATCCTTTGTACTCCCAATGCGAGCACGATGGTGACCACGGCGGGAAGTCCTTCCGGAACGGCGGCGACAGCCAATGAAATCGCCGTCAGGAGCATTTCCATGATGTCTCTGCCCTGGAACAAAGCAACTACAAAGAGTGCGACACATAAGACAATCGCAAGGATGCCGAGGATCTTACCGAGATCGCCCAGCCGTTTCTGTAAAGGAGTCATTTCATCGACACTTTCGCTGATCATTTTCGCGATCTTCCCGATTTCCGTCTCCATTCCGGTTTTCACGACGGCGCCTTCGCCTCTGCCGTAGGCTACGCTCGTGGACAGGTAAGCCATGTTCAGACGGTCTCCCAGGGTGATATCGCCGTCGGCAATAAATTCGGCGTCCTTTTGGACAGGAACGGATTCGCCGGTAAGAGCGGATTCCTCCACCTTCATATTGATGGTACTGATCAGTCGAAGATCTGCGGGAATGATTCTGCCTGCCTCCAATAGAACGATGTCTCCGGCGACCAGATCGGCGGCGGGTATTTCCACGGTAGACCCGTTACGGCGAACCAATGCAGTAGGGCTGGAAAGCTTTTTTAACGCTTCCAGTGATTTTTCCGCTTTGGATTCCTGAACCACACCGATTGTCGCATTCAACAGGATGACAGCCAAAATGATGATCGAATCGCTGACCTCTTTCAGGAACAATGATATGGCCGCAGCCCCAAACAGGATATAAATCATTGGGTCCCGAAGCTGAGACAAGAACATCTGCAGTTTCGTTTTAGGCTTTTTTTCCTGAAAGGCATTGGGGCCGTATTTTTGCAGCCGCGTTTCCGCCTCTCCCGACGAGAGACCTTCCTGGCTGTTTACTCCCAATTGTTCCAGAACTTCTTCGATTCTCTGCTGCTCAAACATTTTCTACCTCCATTGCTTGTTAATTTTGCGTAATGCAACGTCCCGTTCCGGGACTCCGACTCGCTTCGCTTGCTGCTGTCCGTTTTTCCATTGCAGCTGAAGCTGCGCCTTGTCTTCCCTCAAAATTTCCCTGCGCAAAACTTTAATATATCAGACTGTAAATAAGATCCTGAAGGTTAAATAAAAAAAGACTTTATGCATAACATTCGCAAAACGCCGAAAATTATGTCAAAGTCTTGTTACCTAGCGGGTTTATGACCAGACTTCTTGCAGTCAGGATGTTGGCCGATAAACTTAAAACTACTCCCTTTG
>DATMXY010000312.1:0-4802 GCA_035561275.1 Anaerovoracaceae bacterium
GTTTAATGAAATGTTCCGCGTCTGTCAAGCACAGAAGGCGGTTATTTTCAGCAAGCTAAGAATGAAGTATAGATCGTACTTCACAATACCTCATCTCTCCTGTCGGATTTCTTTTTATGCGGCAATGCGCCCGGTTCATCCGATCAACTCGAAAATTTGCGCCAGCGCCTTCCTGCTTTCCGGGGCAAACGGGATGTACGGCCAAACGTGCATCATCTTTTCGCCCGTATAAAGATGGGCGT
The DNA here is from genome assembly GCA_035561275.1 of Anaerovoracaceae bacterium. Classification (GTDB taxonomy): domain Bacteria; phylum Bacillota; class Clostridia; order Peptostreptococcales; family Anaerovoracaceae; genus Anoxybacterium. The sequence continues at coordinate 243 of DATMXY010000312.1, forward strand.
TCACGCCCGCAGCCCGCGCTCTTTCCACCAGCGCCGGCACCTGGGCATAAAAGATTTCATATGTGCCTGAAAAGACATGCATTTCGGGCAGAACGCTGAAATCCCCGTAAATAGGAGAAAGGAAATAATTCGTTTTATCCAGACCCGGCGCCAATAGCGAACCCATGTGTCCCATGAACGCGACGGAAAGCATGGGATCGTAAGGCTCGATCCTTTTCATCGCAGCAAGCAGTTCCCCGTCGGGCGAAGCCTCCGTTCCGGGTGAAACAAGGATCAGCTTGCACGGGATGGGCAACGGCTCGGAAAGCGTTTTATTGTACTGGCATAGGATCATGCTGAGCACCGCGCCGGACGAATCTCCCAAAAAAACAATATCCGCTGCCGTGTGGGTTTTCAGCATTTCCGCATAGACCAGCAGGAGCATTTCCGTCGCGTCTTTGACCGTATGCCGCGGGGCAAGCGGATAGACAGGCAGCCAGACGGTTGCCCGCAAACGGCTCACCAGTTTGGATACGGCTATCCAATGGATGGGGGTCGTTTCCATGAACAGTCCGCCACCATGTAGAAAAAGCACCGCTTTCGCTGAGGGATTATCCTTTTTAGGCGTAATGACATAGCAGGGCTTGCCTCCGATATTCAGTTCGAGGAGACGATGCCTCCGGCCGATGAATCCGGGCGGCGAGGTCTTTTGAGCGGCATAACGCCTGGCGATATACGCCCTGAATTTTGCTTCGTCCAGACCGAACATCTTTTTATATCTGGAAAGCCTGACGCCGGTTTCGATTATTTTATAGCGAACGCTTCTCATGACTCTGCCCCCTTGGACGCTTATACGGGATATTTTTCCTCTTCCAGTATAACCATCCTGCCTTCTCCTTCCTGCGAAACCACCCGCGAAAAGAGCGCGGCGGCTTTCGCAATATCATTGCGTTCCGAATGACGCCAAAACAAAGCCTGCGGCTCCCGTATCGGACTCCATCCTGTGCCCCTATTAAAGATTCTTTCTCAGCCGGTCGATATGGGGTGTGCTGGTCCCGCTCAGTTCGATCAGCGTATCAAATTCTTTTTGCAGGCATTCCATCTCCCGCTTCGCGGCGATACAGTGCTTGGCCATGGCAAATTCGGCAAGCCGCGTTCGCATAAACAATCCAAATATGACCGCCAATAGACCGGTCGGCAGATGGAAGAAGCACAGCTTTTTAGGCGTCGGCCGCACGCCGAGCCTTCTTAAAACGGAAAAGCCCTCTTTGATCCCCATCACCATGGTCCTGACGTCGCAATAGGAGCGGGCGAGCTTTTGATTGTCGCAGCCATTTCCATAGAGAGCGTTGGCGATGCTCGTAACCATGGCCACATGGGTCTTTTGCCATGCGTCCATGTCGCGGCAGTAAACGGAGGGGATGCCCGCGCGGTTAAAAGCGTCGATGACAGTCTTGACTAACAAATTATTGTATCATACATCGTGCACGTTTCTGCTCCGGTTTGCCATTTCTGTCCCAATTGGACAGCATCTGCGAAATAGTGACTTCCTATCTCTTATTTTGATAACAAAACAGCGTATTGTTCAGAAATTACTTATATTAATGCTGCATGGCAAGCGCCGGTGCACGGCGTGTATATATACCAAGCAAAAAGTACAGGTGGAAAAGCTGTGATTACACCACCGGCCGGATTACCGCCGCAAAGTATCCCGCGATTTCCTCCGGCGACTGCTTCATATCGTTTTTCAGCCACCATCGCACGAGGCCCACGAAACTCCCCGAAATATGATCGATGAGAAGATCGTCCGGTACGGCGGCGTTCTTGCGTATGCTTCCGCTAAGGACGCGCGGGGTCACCAGCTCATTGAAGTACTGATGAAAGTAGCGTTGGAACAGCTCGCCGCTCTCGCAGGTCAGGAGGACGAGCATCGTCCTGCCATGCTCCCGCAGGTGGTAGAGGATATGGGTAACGATGGTCTTGGGGTCGCCGGCCGCCATGGAAAAGTCATGGGTCGGCTCCGCTTCCGGTGCCCCGGAGAAAACATGCTCGAACAACTCTTCGCACATTTCCCGCAAGAGGTCGTCCTTGGTGGGAAAATGGGCGTAGAAGGTCGTCCGGCCTACATCGGCCCCATCAATGATCTCCTGCACCGTTATCTGCGAATAGCCTTTGTTGATCAGCAGCTCGCTGAACGCGGCAAAAATCGCTTCTCTCGTCTTTCGCTGCCGTCTGTCCATACGCCTATCCCTCCGGTCATTTTTTTGGATTTGTTCGGTAGCGCACATTCTGAAAAAATCGTTTCTTGTATCCGTTTGTGCGCCCTTGCTATACTGATAACAGTACAAAATGTTCGGTTACGAACTTATTGTACTGCACATCAGTAAAACAATCAAGCACCGACATCGGAGGAACAGATTATGTTCAGAAAAATAAGCGACTTGTTCGCGGGGCTCAAAATGACCGTCGTTTCCGGCGTGTTTCTGGCGTTCAGCCTGATCCTGCTGCTGACGAGAACGACGTTTCCAATTGACCCGGCCTGGGTGACGGTTGTGTTGTCCGGCTATCCGCTGCTTTACCTCGCAATCACCCGGCTGATATATGAAAAATGGATCTCGTCTGCGCTGTTGATCTCCATGGCCATGATCGCGTCGCTGTCTATCGGAGAGGTTTTCGCCGCGGGCGAGGTGGCGTTCATCATGGCCATCGGCGCGATCCTGGAAGACAAAACAGTTGAGCGCGCAAAAAAAGGATTGAAGAAGCTTATCAGCCTCACGCCTGTACAGGGAAGAAGAATCACTTCTGATACATCGGGAAGCCTTGAGGAAATGATCCCGGTGGAACAGATCCGAGTGGGCGATATGCTTCGCGTCCTGCCTGGTGAAACCATTCCCGTAGACGGCAGAATCCTCTCCGGGGACACATCCGTCGATCAGTCCATCATGACCGGAGAATCCCTCCCGGTGGACAAGACGGCGGGAGACGCCGTGTTCAGCGGCACGATGAACCGGTTTGGTTCCATCGATATGGAGGCCGCCGCCGTGGGCGAGGACTCGTCCCTGCAGAAGCTCATCCGCATGGTTCAGGATGCGGAGAATAAAAAAGCGACCATGCAGCGCATTGCCGACAAGTGGTCCGTTTGGCTTGTGCCGATTGCGCTGGAAATTGCCGTGGGCGCGTTTGTGGTCACATGGGCGGTCGGATATGAAATCATGGAGGCGTTAAACCGCGCCGTTACCGTCCTTGTGGTGTTTTGCCCCTGTGCGCTGGTCCTGGCCACCCCCACTTCCGTGATGGCGGCCATCGGTCAGGCAACAAAACACGGCGTGATCATTAAATCCGGCGAAGCGTTGGAGAACATGGGGAAAGTAGATTGCATCGCTTTTGATAAAACCGGAACCCTGACCAACGGAAATCTTATGGTGACGGATATTTTCCCGTTGGTTGAAGGGATCGATAAAGATCTGCTTTTGGGGGTGGTCGCATCCGCGGAAGCCTACTCGGAGCATCCTTTGGCAAAAGCGATCCTCTCCCATGCGAAAGAGCGGCAAATCACTACAGAACCCGCAAAGGATTTTCAGATGCTGCCGGGAAAAGGCATCACGGCAGCCGTCCACGGCCGGCCGCTATTGTGTGGAACGCTGAACTTTTTGCGGGAAAACAGATCCATATTGACGAATCGGTAATCATCATGCTGGACCGCTTTCGCGCCGAGGGCAAGGCGGTCATCCTTGTAGCAAGCGGAAAGTCGCTGATCGGCGTGATTACCCTTTCCGATACGCTACGGGATACCGCCGCCGATATGGTCAGGGAGTTGCACAGCATGAATACGCAGGTTGTGCTGCTCACGGGGGACCATAAGCATACAGCCAAATATTTTGCCGGGAAGGTAGGGATTCAATCCGTTCAGGCCGAGTTGCTTCCCGAACAGAAAGTGGAGAGCATTGCGGCGCTCAAAAAGCAGGGACGCAGGGTCTGCATGATCGGTGACGGCGTGAACGACGCGCCCGCGCTGAAAATGGCCGACGTCGGTGTGGCAATGGGCGGCATGGGCAGCGATATCGCGGTGGAAGCTGCAGACATCGCCTTAGTTGGAGACGATATTGCCAAAATCCCATATTTGAAGAAGCTGTCCAATTACACGGTTCGTACTATAAAGTTTAACATTATTCTGTCGATGGCAATCAACTTTGTCGCCATCCTGCTGTCGGTAGCGGGTGTACTTACCCCAGTCAGCGGCGCTTTGGTTCACAATGCCGGTTCTGTTCTGGTGGTGCTCAATGCCGCACTGCTCTATGACAGGAAGTTTGATTGAGACGTTGACCTGCTGTAGAAAGACTTTGGATGCCTCCCGCTAAGTATATGTCATATCACGGACAATGCGAAACCCTGGACCCGGAGACTTATTCATAAGCGTCAGTACTTTTGTGTCTTTTCCAGATGGTAAAAAAGTATATTCGGAACACTTTTCTGTTAGGCCTCATAAATTAGTCAAGGGAAACGTCGTTTCCCGCCCCTAACAAAAAAAGATGAGGTTAGCAACAGCATGATAGCCCTTAATATTTTTACAAAATCCCTTGT
>DATMXY010000313.1:0-5163 GCA_035561275.1 Anaerovoracaceae bacterium
CATTGAAACTTCAATGTTTTATCGGAAAATCACCCTTCATGAGCGATCCGCTGGGACCCTCATCAGCCGTACTTTCGTTCCATTTACGGAACGGGATCTGTGTCGTTTTCAAAACAATCGAATTTGCTCATTCTCCGGTATAAGGAGGAAGGAGTGATCCCGAGCAGCTTTGCCGCTTTTCTGATGCTTCCACCCTGTTTCAGGGCTTCCTGTATCATATTCTTTTCAATTTCCGCGATCTCATCCGGCATAGACGCCGGAAGTTTAAAGCGTTTTCCGTCCTCCCGGGAAGGCCGGCCGGTTTTCCCGTTTGTCTGCAGTTCTTTCGGGAGATCCGCATATTCGAGAACGTCTCCGCCGCTCAATATGAACATCCTTTCCAGTACGTTCTTCAGCTGCCGGATGTTGCCCGGCCAGGAATATTCCATAAATGCGTTGATGACTTCCTTGGAGATCTTCTTCCGCTCCTTGTTTCTTTTGTTCAGGTCTTCCAGCAGATTATTGACCAGCGGAACAATATCCTCCGTCCGTTCCCGCAGCGGCGGGATCGTGATCGGGATCACATTGAGCCGGTAGTACAGATCATCCCGAAAAGCCCCCTGCTTGACCATTTCCTGCAGATTCTTATTGGTCGCTGTAATGATCCTCACGTCGACCTTTTTCGGTTTGACTGAGCCAATCCGGGTCACTTCCTTGTTTTCCAGGAACATGAGGAGTTTCGGCTGTAAAAATAGCGGAATTTCCGCAATTTCATCAAGAAACAGCGTCCCTCCGTTCGCCGCTTCGATCAGCCCGATTTTCCCGCCTTTGCTGGCTCCGGTGAACGCGCCTTCCACGTATCCGAACAGTTCTGATTCCATGAGCCCTTCGGGGATAGAACCGCAGTTTACCGAAACGAAAATTTTTCCCGACCGGTCGCTTAGATTTGCTATCAGCTTGGCGACCATGCTCTTTCCGACGCCTGATTCTCCGAAAAGGATCACGCTGCCGTCCGTTTTCGCGACCTTCTTGGCCGCTTTTACGGTATCGAGCATGCTTTCGCTTTCAGCGACGATCCCGTTGGCCTCCATCAGATTGATCTCGTCAATCATTTTCGAGTACTTCTGGATCAGGCGCTCTTTTGCGGAAATCGTATCATAGAGCCTGCTGAGTTCCGTGATATCCCGGATATTGCTGATGATCTTTACGACCTCGCCTTTGGAATTCTTGACCGGCGTGCTGGTAACGAGTCCGATTTTCCCGTTGGCATATTCCTGGACAATGGTTTTCACCTTTTTTTCTTCCAGCGCCTCCAGGGCGGCGGACCTGCTGAATACGCCCCGCCGGACGAGCTCTCTCACATCCTGGCCGATCAGGTCCTCGACCTCCACCCCCGCAAATTTCGCAAAAGAGGGATTTGCACGGACCGTAATGCCGTTACCGTCAACAACGTAAATTCCATCCTCTGAATTATAAAAAATATGGATCAGTTCGTTCAGTATATTGGCTGCCTCTTCACTCATTGAGCCGAGATTGAATTTGTTCATCGTTTCCTCAATGAGATTTTGTATCGTTCCGTTATCCATTCCCATTTTCCCCGCATTCCGACTTGTTCGACCGAAACTGTTCCGTTATCGCCACAAGACGATAACCACCGTTTCGTTTGCGGAATCAATATATCATAACAGAACGCCTCATGCAATAAAAATGCATATCGCCCGACATAACAGACCGCCGCATGGCCCGCGGCCATGCGGCGGTGCAAGTAAATCGGGAATGGTATATCCTGAACGTTAAACTATATGATCCTGCCTGCCCAGTAACCTTCATGGGAGGCGTTCAGCAGAGTCCTTGCATCCCTCGCGTCGCCGACGATATAGAGTTCCCTGCCTTTGCCGACAAACTTCCGGTAGAGGTCATCCACTTTGGTCCTTCCATCGGCGATAATGACGTCGTCGCATTCGATGTCTTCCTCTTTTCCGTCGTATGCGATCTTGATCCCGCTGTCCGTAACTGCCTTCAGTTTGGCGTTGAATTTAGTGTCCGCCTTCTTCAGCATGCGGCTCAGGGGCTCCCGCCTGGCTGCTCCGCCGGGAATGTATTCCGGCCAGATATAGTCGTCCTGATCCTGGATCAGGACCACTTGCTTTCCTTCGTTGCAGAGCGACGCCGCCGCTTCTACCGCTTCGCTGCCGACTACGGCAACCCTTTTGCCCAGCTCGACTTTTCCTGCCAGGTAGTCCCACAGATAAGAAACCTTGGGGTTCCCGGCTCCTTCAAAGTCATATGCTTTTTCCACGGCGCCCGTGGCAAAGATGATGGTTTCCGGATTCACCGTGTTGATCAGGTCCTCGTCGACCTCCGTATTCAGGTGAATGTCAACGGGCAGTTTTGCGATCTCCTTAATCAGCCAGCGGGGCAGATTCCACAGTTCTCTCGTGTATAAGGCCGGATATTGCGATGCGAACTTGATCTGTCCGCCCAGAGAATCGCTCTTCTCATAGAGACTGACCCTGTGCCCTCTTATGGCTGCCGCATAGGCTGCCTGCAGTCCGGCGACGCCTCCTCCGACGATCATGACCTTTTTGACGGTCTCGGCAGGTTTCAGGGCATATTCATTCTCCCAGCCATATGCAGGGTTCATGGGACATTCCAGCGCCACCTGGTTGAACAGCTTTTCGAGGCACCAGTTACAGCCCATACACTGGCGGATGCTGTCATCTTTCCCGTCGATAATCTTTTTCGAAATAAAGGGGTCTGCGATGACCGGCCGGCACATGGCGACGATATCGGCCTTCCCGTCTTCGACTACCTTTTTGATCAGCTTCGCGTCCTGATATCTTCCAACCGTGATCACCGGGATTTTCACCAGCTTCTTGACTTCATCGGCAAACCTTAAATTGACTCCCCGCGGGTCGTAAAGAGGCGGGAAAGCATGGTCCGGCGTGTGCCCGATCCTTCCTGCGGACGCGTGGATGTAAGCGGCGCCCATCTTTTCCAGGACGACCACGATTTCTTTCACCTTTTCAAAGTCAAGCCCTTCAACGCCCTTGTCCTCCATCATGAATTCGTGGCAGGACAGGCGGACACCGATGGGGAAGTCCGCGCCGGCATATTCCTTCCCTTTTCTGAAGCATTCGTAAAGGAATTCTTCGCCATTGGCAAAAATATCCTCTCTGCCTTTATTGTGCAGTTTTGACAGGAACTGAAGCATCATGGACCCGTGGCAGGAATGGAGCTCGACGCCGTCGAAGCCGGCTTCCTTCGCCCGGCCGATTGCCTTCCCGAAGTTATCCGCGATTTTATAAACTTCTTCCGTCGATAAAGCCCTGACGGTCTGGCCGGGCCACTGGGGAATGCTTGAAGGCCCTACGGGCGTTTCCCCGATAATGCCCGCGCTGCAGAGGTTTCCGCCGTGGGAAAGCTGCAGGAACGTCTTTCCCCCCGCTTTATGGATCCTGTTTGCAACTTCGGCCATTCCGAAAGTCGCCAGGTCGTTGTGTATCCCGGTCTGCCCTTTGAATACTCTTCCCTGGTCTTCCGTGTAGGTCATGGAAACGATGTAGAGGCCCGGGCCGTCGGCCTCAATGCTGTAATTTTCCAGGATCCTCGTGCCTACCAGCCCGTTTTGTTCGGCGATGTTTTTCACCGTAGCCGCGACGGCAAGCCTGTTTTTTATTTCAACATTTCCTATTTTAATAGGATCAAATACTGTGGCCATCTTACCCTCCTTGGTTTTGAATAAATTGAAATATGGGATAACCTTTCAACGAGTCGGGGAACATTTGCGCCCCGTTATTTCTCCGCAACCAGTATACCTTTCAGCGGACAAACAACTTCGCATAACCTGCAGGCCATACATGCCCCGATATTGCTTGGAACAGACTTTTTTTCAATTATTTCAAGAACACTTGTAGGACATTTTTTTGCACAAACACCGCATCCTTTGCATTTGTCGCTAATCGAAATTACTATCATTTGACACCTCCATAAATATCATACTTAACTTCTTTTCAGATCATCAAGTATTTTAGATATCCGATCATAAAAATCTTCTCCAGGATCATGTGAAGGTATGATCGCCGCTCCTGTCGTTTCCTGTATCGTCTTTAGTTTGTTCAGGCTGAGCATCGCCAACTCGTAATTATACAGATTCCCTGGCGGTATCAGCCTGTCAATGTTGTCCCAGGTATAGACGGCATCTCCCGCAATGACGGCTCTCTTCCCATTTTCAAAGGTTATCAGCACAGACTGATGTCCCGGGGTATGCCCCGGCGTCTGCAGCAGTCTCACGCCCCCGCACAGGTCAAAATCACCTTCGATCAGTTGATACCTGACGTCCCTGGAATAGTGATTCTGTATATATGATTTGCCTATAGCTGTGTCTGGATTGAATGCAAACCGGTATTCAGCCTTTTGTACGACAAAAACAGCGTCGGGGAAATGCCTGTTACCTCCGGTGTGGTCCCAGTGCATATGGGTGTTTATCACATATTTGATATCGCTTTCTTTGATCCCGATCTCATGCAATCTGTTTCGGATATCATCTTCCTTCGTGAGACGGGGTATCAATTGCTTCGCTCTTTCTCCCCATGTTTCATCAGGCCTGTCGATTCCGTCCGTATTCATGCCGGTGTCGATCAGAATGTATCCTTCCGTTGTTTCCAAAAGAGTAGCATAAATCGATATCGTATCGGTAATTCCATATCCTGTCCCTAATTTCAGTACGCTTCTGTCCAGTTCCATTTTCCCCGCTTTTAAAATCCACAAATCCTTTACCACCTCTCTTCGATCACCTCCTTCCATAAAATTTTTTATACATTGGTTAATAAATGATTTCATTTATTATAATTATCCTAATGCATATCATAATTACTTTAATGCAATTTGTATACCAATCGGGAATTGTTCTACAAGCCTCAAGTCAGCGCCGTTTTTCAACGCTTTCAGGAATCCAAACCGGCGCGCCGTGTGAAAACATCAGATTTCAGTTCCTATATCGGGACAGTTCCGTTTCGTTTTCGCAACGCTGCGGACTTGAGAAAAGTTGTCCTATCCATAACTATTCCCGATCATAAAATTAAGAACTATATTTCGTAACGACACTCGCGTCGTTTTATGGCAGATTTACTTTATTGCATGATAAAAGGCCTTTCAATAAAGGCCTTCCGCGTAAAACATCCA
>DATMXY010000314.1:0-3453 GCA_035561275.1 Anaerovoracaceae bacterium
ATCATTTAGCGCTTGCATTTTGTTTTATTATGTTGCATAATTGTTTTGGCTACGAAAATTTATATCAATTCTATAATTATGTATATAACCGGGAGTGTGATCATCCTTGAATATTAACAAAAGACAGAGCGAGATTCTTCAGATCATTAAAGAGCATTCCTCCATGAATGTGAAAGACATTCTCCCGCTCTTCGATGTTTCCGCGGCGACTATCCGCAAAGATCTGGCCATACTAGAAAGAGCTTCGCTAATCCTTCGCACCCGGGGCGAGGTTCATCTCCCCGCGAAAACAGATCTGACCCCGTTCGAATCCCGCAGCTACATCAATCGGGATGCTAAAATCAGGATTGCCAAAAAAGCGGTCGAAATGATCGACGACGGCGATGTGATCATACTGGATTCCGGTACGACAACGCTGGAGATTGCCGAACTGCTGAAAAACAACCGCAGCATTACGGTGCTAACCAATTCGATCCCCATCGCCCATACGCTTTCCAACAGCCAGGTCGCAGTCACCGTGGTAGGCGGGATGCTGTTCGGGCGCAATATATCGACACAGGGGCCTGATGCAGAGCATTATTTTTCTCAGGTCGAGGTCAACAAGGTTTTTCTAGGCGCCAGCGGCACACGCTCGGATGTCGGGCTGACTTCATTGACTCCTCTTGAGGCCAGCATTAAGCGATGCATGATGCGGAGTGCACAAAAGGTATTCGCCGTGTTCGATTCCACAAAATTTAATTGCTGCGGTATCAATCTGTTTGCCGACTTCAGCGAGCTGGATTACATCATCACCGATGCGCCTATTACCGACCAAGCGCTCAATCACCGGCTGGATAAGCTAAAGCTGGAGTGCATCGTGGCGGGCAGCGACTGAACCATTCAGTATTCCAAGTAAATAATAAGAGGTAGCATCATGAAGGCACTGATGAAGTTGTCGGATGGCCCCGGTCACGTTGAGATTCGGGACATCCCTTATCCGGTTTTACCCTCGCAAGATTGGGTTGTCGTCAAAGTGAAGGCATCTGGCATCTGTGGCTCCGACATGCACATTTACCACGGCTCCGCAAAGTTCTGGCCCCCCTTCGCCATCGGGCATGAATTTTCCGGCGAGATTGCCGAGATGGGCAGGGACGTGAAAGACTGGGCCATCGGCGATCGGGTGGTTTGCGAGACGCATACGCTTCATTGTGGTACATGCCGACTTTGTCGTGAAGGTAAAATACAGTATTGTGCCAGCAAACGCCCGGTGGGCTTTGGCGTCAATGGCGGTTTCGCCGAATACGTCGCCATCCCGGCCATGTTCCTGCACAGAATACCCGACAACGTATCCTATGAGGTGGCGGCTCTGGCCGAACCACTGACGATCACCATCAATCAGATCGCAGAGAAAGGACTGGTCACCGTTTCGGACTATGCCGTCGTCCTTGGTTCGGGCGCCATCGGCATTCTATCCGGATTCGTCGCCAAAACCATGGGTGCCAGAAAGGTGCTGATGACCGGGCTCAATGTCAGCGAAAAGGTTCGTTTCCCTGCGGCGCTGAAAGTCGGTGTCGACGAGACGTTCAATTCGCAGACCGCATCGCCTGTTGAATATGTGCTGAGCCAAACGAATTCGGAAGGCGCCGACGTCATTCTGGAAGCTTCTGGCTCTGCGATCGCCATAAACCAAGGCATCGAAATGATCCGCAAAACCGGCAAGTTTGCCTGCATCGGCATGTCCGGCAAGGATACCATCGAATTCCCGTACAACACCGCGATGCGCAAAGGGCTAACGCTGTATTATACCTTCAGCACGAACTTCTCCGGGTGGGACCGGGCCATGTACCTGATGTCGACCACGCCCTACGACCTCTCAGCGCTCATCACACACAGGGTCAAGCTGGAGGACTTTCAATGGGCTTTCTCAGAAATCGAGAATGAAAATGCGATTAAGGCGATATTTACATTCGATTGATCCTCCACGCCTTAACTGAATTGGGGAAACATAAAAACGGAGCGGCTTTTATACCGCTCCGTTTTTATACCTGATTCGGGTCTGCAGCCTTCCCTGTTAGAAGGCTGTAAAAGGCGTCTTTTATAAGATTTGCTGTTTTAGTTGCTGATGACTGTCTCCGTCTGCTTGTCGAAGATATGGATCTTTTGGCTGTTGAAGGTCAAGAAAAGGGTGCTGTCTGACTTTAGCCCGTCGATCACCGGCGTCCGGACCGTCAGTTTGATCTCGTCCAGATTGCAGTGCAGGTACATTTCCGCTCCCATGAGCTCCACCAGGTCGACTTTCATTTCAACGGCCTCGCCGCCTGCCTCCCTGACCGCAAAATCCTCCGGCCGGATCCCGAGGACGACTTCCTTACCTTCGTAGGAAGCAAGGTTTTTATGTTTGCTTTCCGGCAATGTGATCCGATGGCCGGCAAATTCGGCTGCGTATCCGCTTTCGGTTTTTATGATCGTTCCGTTGATAAAATTCATCTGGGGCGTGCCGATAAATCCGCCGACAAACAGATTGCTGGGTTTGTTGTACAGATTCTGCGGCGTGTCGATCTGCTGAATGAATCCGTCTTTCATGACCACGATCCGGTCGCCCATAGTCATGGCCTCCGTCTGGTCGTGGGTTACATATACAAAGGTTGTTCCCAGGTCTTTATGCAGCTTGGAGATTTCCGCGCGCATCTGGTTGCGCAGCTTCGCGTCCAGATTGGAAAGGGGCTCGTCAAGCAGGAATACGGCGGGGTTCCGGACCATGGCGCGGCCCAGTGCGACGCGCTGGCGCTGGCCTCCCGACAAAGCCTTAGGCTTTCTGTCCAGAAGATGCTGGATATCCAGGATCCTGGCTGCCTCCTCAACCTTCTGTCTGATCTCTTCCTTTGGCATTTTACGCAGGGTCAGGCCGAAGGCCATGTTCTTGAATACCGTCATATGGGGATAAAGGGCGTAGTTCTGGAACACCATAGCGATGTCCCTGTCCTTGGGCGCCACGTCGTTGACCAGCCTGTCGCCTATGTATAATTCGCCTTCGCTGATATCCTCGAGCCCCGCGATCATACGCAGCGTGGTTGATTTCCCGCAGCCGGAAGGGCCGACCAGGATAATGAATTCATTATCCTCAATTTCCAGATTGAAGTCCTGTACCGCCACAACATTGCCCGGATAGATCTTCTTTATATTTTTCAAAGATATTTTCGCCATAGGTTCCTCCTGTTAAAGGCGTGCGATGTTTACAGGTAACCCGCCGCTTGAGAGGCGAGGGGCTGACACCATCGTTCAGTCGCCCTTTTATTTGTTGATTTCAGTCTAGCACGGCGGATTCCGGGTCACAAGAGCAATATGTTGATATTTGAGGGTAAAATGTTGATATGTTGAAAAAAATATGATAGAATGCGCATAAAGGGTAAGGGGCTGTAACGAAACAAGGAACCTGGAGTCGGCGACAGAAAAGGAAGCAGACATGGATCGAAC
>DATMXY010000315.1:0-4545 GCA_035561275.1 Anaerovoracaceae bacterium
CCATTACCGGATTTGCCAATTCCATGGTGGCGCCGGCCATTGAATATAAAAAAGAAGGCCCGGTCCTGGGCGTGGGCGCCAAGCTCTTCAGCCTTGCCGGACCGGTATTGGTCTGCGGCATTTCGACCAGTATGATCATCGGTTTGATTTATTATTTTGTTAAATAGGAGGAAATGATGAAAAACAAGCTCGGAAAGCAGACATTTGTATTTCCTTTGATGCCCAGGATCGTCGGCGCTTACTCCATTGTCGGGGAAAAGGAAGGCAAGGGGCCGATGGCGAAATGGTTTGACATGATCCTCGATGACGATACCTATGGAGAAAAGACATGGGAGAAATCGGAAAGCAAAATGCTGAAGCAGACAATGCTTCAGGCGCTCCAGAAATCCGGCCGGGACAAGGAAAACGTCGACGCGGTCTTAAGCGGAGACCTGATCAATCAAATTATGTCCTCCACCTTTATGGCCAGAGATCTGACGATTCCTTTTCTGGGGCTTTACGGCGCCTGTTCCACCATGACGGAATCCATGGTTTTCGGTTCGCTTCTCATCGACGGCGGTTATGCCGCCAACGTCCTTGTGGGGGCTTCCAGCCACTACTGCACGGCGGAAAGGCAGTTTCGCATGCCACTGGAGCATGGGAACCAGCGTCCGCCTTCCGCACAATGGACGGCTACCGCGGCGGGATCCATGGTGATCTCCGCCTTCGATAAGGGAGATGCGGCGATGACCCAGGGAAAGTCCGTTCAGACCCAGGAACCGAACCAGGGTCTGAAAGAAGTGTATATCACCCACGCGACGGTGGGGAAGATCATCGATACGGGAATCAAGGATCCCAACCAAATGGGGGCGGCCATGGCGCCGGCGGCGGTGGACACCATAATACGGCACCTGATGGACACCGGCAGGAGTCCGGACTATTATGATCTGATCATGACCGGAGACCTGGGCGTTATAGGCAGGGATATCGCTTTGGACCTGCTTGGCGGCGCCGGGGTCGATATCGCGGGGATCTATAAGGATTGCGGCTCTATTCTGTACGATCAGAAACAGGATACCCACAGCGGCGGAAGCGGGTGCGGCTGCTCGGCTTCCATTTACTGCGGCTATGTATACCGGGAGATGAGGCAGGGCAGGATAAAAAATGCGCTGCTGCTTTCAACGGGAGCTTTGCTGTCAACCATCAGTTCGCAGCAGGGCGAATCGATCCCCGGCATCGCGCACGCGGTATCGCTGACTACGGAAGGGGTGAATTAAATGGATTATCTTTATGCGTTTTTAATCGGCGGCGTCATCTGTGTCATCGGGCAGATCCTGATGGATACCACAAAATTGACGACGCCGAGGGTCCTGGTGATCTTCGTCGTCGCGGGAGCGATCCTTACCGGCCTCGGGCTTTACGAGCCTCTTGTGAAGCTTGCCAATAACGGCGCCACGGTACCTCTGCCGGGCTTTGGATACAGCCTGGCCAAGGGAGCTATGGACGGAGCGAAAGAGGGCTTCCTGCCGATGCTGGCGGGAGGATTAAAAAATACTGCCGCAGGGTTGACTGCAGCAGTAGTATTCGGATATATCGTATCTTTGATTTTTTCACCTAAGTCGAAACGCTAATTAAACCAATCGGGAAGCTCGATTCCATCGTCCTGTCCATCGTTTCCGCCGTCCGGGTTGCTGGGAACGACGGGTATGATACCGCCGCCGTCGGGATTGCCTTCACTGCCATCCCAGGTCCCGTCCCCTTCATTGCCGGGGTTATAGACCGCATTGGGATCGATGGGGTACACCGACGGATTCGGGTTATGGAGGTTACAGTAATACGAAGGCTGCTCATAGGCAATATCGCCGACAGACGGATCCGCGGTATACGGCCTCTTGACAAAGACCTTGCTGATGACATTCGGACAGTACGGAGTAGCAAGGTAATTGCTTTCCTGGCAGATATCAACCGCTACGTGGACATTGTCCGTTGTGGTGGGTTCGGTTCCCCTGATGAAATATTCGTTTCTGACGGTGCTGCCTCTCGGGTCGAGAGCGGAAAGCTCCGACGGGAGACGTCCGGACATGGTATCGATGGCCACGCTGATCACATCGGAGGGTGCGGTGGGGAAGCTCCCGGTATCAAGACCTTCATGCACACGTTTCATGATTTTGCTCCATAAACGTGCCGCAGAAGCGCTTCCCTGACTCAGTTCCACGCTCATATCGTTCCCGATCCATAAGGACGCCGCGTATTGGGGGGTGAATCCCACGAACCAGGCGTCGAAATTGTCTGTGGTGGTTCCGGTTTTGCCCGCCACCGGCTGAGTTCCTATGGCGGCGGCGCCGCCGATCCCGCTCGTAACAACGGACCTCAGCATGTCCTGCATGATGAATGCTACGCCTTCATCCATGATCCTGGTCTGTTCGGCCGTTTTTTCAAGGATCACCTCTCCGCGCTTGTTGGTCACCTTTGTGTATGCGATGGGTTCCGTGTAATTTCCCTGGGCGGCGAAAGTGCCGTAGCCTGCGGCCATCTCCAGGGGTGAGATCCCATGGGTCATTCCGCCCAAGGCCAGCGCGGCTGCGTTCATATCGTTGACGGATCCGGTTTCCACAATGGAAGTGATTCCGCATTTTTTCAGGAAGCTCAGAGAATTCTGTATGCCGATATCGGAAAATATTTTCACGGCGTTTACGTTGACAGACTGCTCAAGGGACCGGCGCATGGTATGCAGCCCTTTATATCCGGCGTACCAGTTTTTCGGCCAGACCTTTCCCTGAATGGTCAGGGGGGCGTCGTCGATGACGCTGGCCGCCGTCCAGAGCGCGCCGTAGCTGTTGTTGCCCTCGGAAGCGACGTTTACCACGCCTGAATTCGCCTTATCCAGTCCGCTTTGCAGCGCAGGGCCGTAAACGCCCATGGGCTTGATGGAGGAACCGGGCTGGCGCGGGCTTGTGGCACGGTTGAACAGCAGTCTTCCTTCAATATTCCTGCCGCCCACCATAGCCTTGATCCCGCCGGTATGATAATCGAAAATCACCATGGCGGACTGAGGCTGGATCACCTTTTGCTTCAATGTATAGGTTTTGCCGCCGAGGGCGGCGCCTTCCGGGACAAACTGGAAGAAGTCCGGCTGATCCGTGAAGAACTGGCCGCTGATCACAAGATTCCCGTCGTCGTCCCTGCTCTTATACTGCTGGGGGATCTTGATCACTCCGCCTTTGATGCAATAGAAAATGCCGTCCTCATCGGTGTACATATCCTTGAACTCAACGCTGTAGTCGACCTGGCCCTGAACCTCAGTCTTATAGAAATTCAGCCGTTTTCCCTTCAAAAGCACGATGCCTCCGTCGGAGGCCGCCTGATATTCATCCGGCGACAGCAGGAATGTGCCGTTCTCGTCAAAGTAGTTACTGTAGCTATAAAGCAGAATATTTCCTGTGGTGCCCAGGATGTTTTTTGCCTTGTCCTTCTTCAAATTGTATACCTTGGGGAAGTTTTCGTTTTTCGTGAATTCCTCTTCCGCGATCTTCTGCATGCCGGAGTTCAATGTGGTATATATTTTCAGGCCGCTGTTGTTGATTCTCTGTCTGGCTTGTTCTTCATCGAGGTCAAACGCTGCCATCAGGTCCTTCACCACCTGGTCAATGGCATAATCGGCGAAATAACCGGAGATCTCGTCAGTAGCGCTCTGACTGGGATTAAGGGCTTCCTTCAAATTCGCCGCCTTGGCCGCGTCGTGTTCCGCCTGGGTGATCAGTCCCTGTTCCAGCATAAAGGAAAGCACGAGGTTTTTTCTGTCTATAACGGAATCGTTATAGACCAGGGTATAGGTATCGCCTTTCCGGATGATGTTGGGGTCGTCCGGGGTCACCTGAGCTGTTTCATACCGTTTCACAGGCGCCAGTTGGCCAGGGGCTTTCGGAATACTGGCCAGGGTAGCACATTCCAACAGCGTCAGATCCTGGACGTCTTTCGAAAAATACGCCTGGGACGCCGCCTGGACGCCGTTTGCTCCAAATCCAAGGGAAATGGTATTCAAATACGCTTCAAGGATCTGCTCTTTTGTCAGATTTTCTTCAAGCAGGACGGCATAGTAGGCCTCCTGTATTTTTCTCTTCATATCATAATCCGATTTTGTATCAGGCAGAAAGAGGTTTCGTGCCAGCTGCTGGGTGATGGTGCTGGTCCCGCTGATATTTTGACCCTCCAGGACGCCTTCCTTGATGGCGCCAAGGATACGGACGACATTAAAGCCGTGGTGCTCCCAGAAGGTTTTATCTTCGATGGCAACAAACGCGTCGATGAGGTCCTGCGGCAGATCCGAATAGGATATGTTGGTTCGCAGTTCCTTATTCGAGGTCAATACGCTGTCAATGACATTCCCCTCGTCGTCGTATAAAACGGAATTTTCGGAAAGCAGAGAATAGATACTGCCCGGATCAATGTCGGGCGTTTCCCTGATGATGGAAATGACAAATCCGCCCACTGCAAGGCATCCGGCAAGGATAACCAGCGCGAGGAACGTAAAAAGTCTTTTTTTATTTATGATATGTTTTTTCTTTT
>DATMXY010000316.1:0-3317 GCA_035561275.1 Anaerovoracaceae bacterium
GAATACTAAAATTGACGGGAGTGTCCGCATTCCTTTTTTAAGAGACTGCATTTTAAACCGTGTTTAATCGGCGACCTGCTTGCCCGCGTGGTCCATATGGTAATTTTCCTTCATGATCAGCTGCCCCACGGGAATAATTTCATATCCCTCCGCTTTCAGCATGTCAAGGATGCTGGGCAGGTACTCCTCCACATGCTCGGCATTGTTATGGAAGAGAATGATGGAGCCGGGTTTTACATTGCGCGTTACCCTGTCAACAATCTGTTCCGTGGTGATGTTCTTCCAGTCCAGGCTGTCGACGTCCCATTGGATGACGTAATATCCCAGGGCTTCGCAGGTTTGAATGAGGCTGTTGCTGTAAGCGCCGAAAGGTGGTCTGAATACGGTGGGTTTCTGCCCCGTTATCCCCTCGATGGCGCCTTCCGCCCCCTGCAGTTCCTTTGTGATGTCCTCTACCGAAAGCTTTGACATATCAGGGTGGGAAGAGGAATGATTCCCGATTTCGTGGCCCCGGCTATAGATTTCCGCTACGTCTTCCGGGAACTTTTCCGCCCAGAACTGGACCATAAAGAAGGTGGTTTTCACATCATACTGGTCCAGGATGTCTAAAATTGGCCTGGTATGCTCGTTGCCCCAGGCGCAGTCAAAGCTGATGGCAATTTTCTTTTCTTCCGTATCTACCGAATAAATTGGCAGCTGCTTTCCCTGGCTGAAAGCAGTATTGTAGCCCCACCTGTTCCATCCGAAAAACCCGACGGCCAGAATAAGCACGGCAGCCGTAATAACGGTAAGCGTCTTTATGGTTGAACGATTCCCCTTATGCCTGATCACTTCAAATACCTCCATCTGTTTTTCTGCTACAGTTTATTCGGGCGGCCGGCCTGCCATGCATGAAACATGTAATCCCTGCAACTTGACAGCGCTTTCCCTTCAAATTATAATCATATTATTTCGACGACACTGACAGAGATACTTAGAATATTAAGGCGGTGACATATGATAATGAACGTATATGAGAAAATCCTGGAAGAGCTCAGAGAAGGCAATCCGTCCGCGCTGCTGACCTGGCTGCCGGACGGTCCGGGTAAGCTTGAAAAGCAGGTACTCGGCAGCGGTAGCGATGTCGGCGCCATTTCGGATAACGCAAGGAATGCCATTGAAGAAGGTATGCCCGCCCTCGTGAAAGCGGAAGGCAGGACGGTCTTCGTGGAACCGGTCCTGCCGAAAGAAAGGCTGATCATTCTGGGAGGAGGGCATATCGCCCTGCCCCTTGTTAAGTTTGCCGCGGAAACGGGGTTTGCCGTGACCATTGCGGACGACAGGCCCAGCTTCGCCAATACGAGCCGCTTTCCCCAGGCGGAGCGGGTAATTTGTGAAAGCTTTGAGGACAGTCTGGACATGCTGAAGTTTACGGAGTATGATTATATTGTAGTGATCACCCGCGGCCACCGGCATGACACCCTGTGCCTGCGCAAAATCCTCTCCCAGAGGGAGACGCATTATTTAGGGATGATCGGATCAAGGCGCCGGGTCGAGGGGGTCAAACGGCTCTTGCTCGATGAGGGCTTTGACGCGGAACGCATCGGACGGATCTGTACTCCCATCGGTCTGCGGATCGGGGCAATCACGCCGGAAGAGATCGCGATCTCTATCCTGGCGGAAATCATCAGTTATAAAAGGCTTGGGAGCGGAAGAAAGCGCATCAACCGGTCCGAACTGGATCTGGCGGTGCTGGATGAGATCGTTGCCCGGACAAAAGGGAAGGCCTTTGCGTCCGTCACCGTGATGGATGCAAAGGGTTCGGTTCCAAGAGGCGCAGGCGCCAAGATGCTCGTCTATCCGGATCTCAGCATCATCGGCAGCATCGGAGGCGGCTGCAGCGAGGGGGAAATCATCAGAGACGCCTTTTCCATGATCGGGACAGGCGGCCATCTGGTTAAGGATATCGATTTGACAGGCGACGTCGCGGAAAGCGAAGGAATGGTCTGCGGCGGCATCATGAAAGTATTGGTTGAAGATTTGAGTGAATTTGATGACTGAATAAATAATAAATTAAGGTTGAAACAAAAGCGGAGGTATCACAAAGGTTATGACTGAAGAACGGAAAGAAAAGGTATTAAAAGAACTAACAAGGGAAGAAGCCTGGGCGCTCCTGAATGAATACAACGAGGACCCCTTCCACCTGAAGCACGCTCTCATCGTGGAGGGCGTCATGAAGTATTTTGCGGGGGTTCTCGGTTACGGCGATGAAGAGGAATTCTGGGGCACCGTGGGCCTTTTGCACGATCTGGATTTCGGGCTGTATCCGGATCAGCACTGCATCAAGCAGGAAGAAATCATGCGGGAGCGCGGCGTCGGCGAGAGGATCATCCATGCGACGGTCAGCCACGGCTACGGCCTTACCGTGGACGTGAAACCGGAACATGAGATGGAAAAGGTGCTGTTCGCAACGGACGAGCTGACCGGACTCATCGGGGCGGTGGCAATCATGCGCCCGTCAAAGAGCGTGCAGGACCTGGAACTGAAATCCGTGAAAAAGAAATATAAGACATTGAATTTTGCGGCGGGCTGTTCCCGCCAGGTCATAGAGCAGGGTGCGGAAATGCTGGGCTGGGAGCTGGACGATCTCATCGAAAAGACGATTCTGGCCATGAGGACCTGCGAATAGAAAATAAGAGGCATAAAGAGAACCGATGAAAAATATAATTTAGGACAAGTATAAAGTTATACTCAGAATCGGTGAAGAAAAAAAATTAATTAGGAGGGGGAAAACCAATGATCAAAGTCGTTGCGAAACACATTGTAAAGAAAGAGAAGGTCGAAGAATTTATCACCCTGGCCGCGAAGCTTGAGGAGGCTACCAACAAGAATGATGAAGGCTGCATCCATTACGCGCTGTATCAGGACGTGAATAATCCGCAGACCCTGACCTTTATCGAAGAGTGGGAAAGTAAGGAAGCGCTCAAAAAACACATGGATGCTCCGCATTTTCAGGAAGTCTTTCCGCTGCTGGGCGCTCTGCTCGAAAGCGAGCCGGACATCGGCATTTATAAAAAGGCCTGATCCTGCCTGAACTAGCCTGATCCGGCCCGATTTAGCCTGATATTTAGGTCAGTTTACAAGGAACTACACGCAGACCGTGAAACGGGCTGCGGACAACAAAGGGCTGCATGTTCCCACAGAGGGAATATGCAGCCTACTTGTTGTCGGGGATTCCAAAGAGGCTTGCCCCTTGGCACATGACTTTGCGGCGGGAAAGCCACAAAGGACAGGCCGCTTTCAACAGCGGACAGAGACATTAATCGATAATTTAGAAA
>DATMXY010000317.1:0-2046 GCA_035561275.1 Anaerovoracaceae bacterium
CACAATTACTCCACCGTCACCGACTTGGCCAGGTTCTTCGGCTTGTCGATGTCGCAGCCCCGCAGCTTGGCGATGGCGTAGGCCAGCAGCTGGAGCGGAACCACGGATAGCAGCGGTGCAACCTCGTCCATGCATTCCGGGATATAGATCACCCGGTTCGCCTGCTTTTCAATTTCACGGTTGCCCTCCTTGGCAAGACCGATAACGAAGGCGCCACGGGCTTTGACCTCCTGAATATTGGAGAGCATCTTTTCAAAAAGGTGGTCCTGGGTCGCCAGGGCGATGACCAGAGTCCCCTGCTCGATGAGGGCGATGGTCCCGTGCTTCAGTTCTCCCGCCGCGATGGCAAAGGAATTGATATAGGAAATTTCTTTCAGCTTCAGGGAGCCCTCAAAGGAAACGCCCGTGTCCAGGCCCCTTCCGATAAAGAAGATCTGCTCTCTTTTATATTGTTCCTTGGCGATCTCAACGATGTCGCTTTCGCGCGCTAAAAGCGTCCTCAGCTTGTCGGGGATCTGCTTCAGCTCTTCTATATAGCGGCGGTATACGTCCATGTCGATGATACCCCTGGTATAGCCCATATAGAGCGCGATGAGGTACATACACATGAGCTGAGTAGTGTAAGCCTTTGTGGAGGCCACGGCGATCTCCGGCCCGGCCCAGGTATAAAAGACGTCGTCGGACTCCCTTGCCACGGAGCTTCCAACCACGTTGACCACCGATAAGATGCGGGCGCCTTTTTTCTTTGCTTCCCGTAAAGCGGCCAGGGTATCCAGGGTTTCCCCCGACTGGCTGATGGCGATGAACAGGGTCTTGTCGTCCACAAAGGGATCCCTGTAACGGAATTCCGACGCCACGTCCACTTCCACCGGAATACGGGCCAGCTTTTCGATGATGAACTTGCCTACAAGCCCGGCGTGGTAAGCCGTACCGCAGGCTACGATATATACCTTATTGAATTTCTCCAGATCCTCTTTCGTCAGTGAGATTCCGTCCAGTTTAATGATTCCGTCTTCGTTGAGCCTCCTGTTCAGCGTCTCATAAATGCCCTTAGGCTGCTCTTGGATCTCCTTGATCATGAAGTGGTCGTAGCCTTCCTTTTCGGCGGCGTCCGCGTCCCAGGTGACATGGAATACGTCCCGCTTCACTTCTTTCCTGTCGGCGTTGTAAATTTTCACGTCGTTCTTGGTCAGAACCACGGTTTCATTGTTTTCGATAAGATAGATCTCCCTGACGTGCTTCAGCAGCGCCGGGATATCCGAAGCGATGAAATTGCAGCCTTCGCCCAGGCCGACAACCAGCGGGCTGTCTTTCCTCACGGCTACCAGCTTATCCGGTTCCTTGCTGCAGACTACGGCAACGCCGTAGGCGCCCCTCATCTTGTCGACCGCCTTAAATACGGCGTCCGTCAGGTTGCCGTCATAGTAAAGCCCGATGAGATGGGCGATGACTTCCGTATCCGTTTCCGAAGCAAAGACGATCCCATGCTCCCGGATCAGCCATTCCTTCAGCTCCATATAATTTTCAACGATGCCGTTATGTACAATGGCAACGGTATGGTCCATGTTGCTGTGGGGATGGGCGTTGACGTCCGACGGCGCTCCGTGGGTGGCCCATCTGGTGTGGCCGATGCCGACGCCGCTGTTGAAATGCTCGTTTGCGACGGCCGCTTCCAGATTTGCAATCCTTCCTTTAAATTTCCGGACCTCGATTTTGCCTTCTTTATAGATGGCGATACCCGAGGAATCGTACCCCCGGTATTCCAGTTTTTTTAACCCGTCGATTATGATGTCACTGGCGTTTCCATCGCCGATATATCCAACGATTCCACACATATGAATTCCCCCCTATCCTAATCTTTTTGTCAGCAAAGAGGCCAGATTTTCAGCCAGCTTTGTGATCTGCCCAATGTCCTTGCCTTCGATCATTACCCTGACCAGCGGCTCTGTACCCGAAGGGCGGATCAGCACCCTTCCCTCGCCGGCCATTGCCGCTTCCAATCTTTTGATTTCGGCGCTGATCTCAGGGTCAGTACTATATTTTTTC
>DATMXY010000318.1:0-5844 GCA_035561275.1 Anaerovoracaceae bacterium
ATATTTCCTTCTTCAACTTTCTCCGCGGCAGATTCCCGGAAATACAGTTCTGTCCTTTTTATTGCCGCTTCCGGCTTGCTGTACGGAATTCCGGCAAATTCGCAGAATGCAGAAAGAACCGCCTCGGGGTTCAGATTGGCGGCACTGCCTGCCGCCAATTTCATTGTCAGCATAATATTGTTATTGTCAACCAAACCGGCAAAATCTTTGATCATTGGCTTTATATCGACCTCTACTTCCTTGCCGCTTTTCTTCTGATGCTTTTGTATGACGATTTTCTCCTGTGTCAGAAACCCTTCAGCCGTATCCTTGACTTTTCCGTACAAATCGTAGCCATTTTCCAGTAGGATCCTGATTTCATAATCCGCGTATTCCGTCAGTGCCGCCAGCGATTTCCCCGCAGCCGGAAGCTCTTCACAGGAAAAAACGGCAATCCCCTCCGGCATTACAGAACTGATTTTTTCAAGGATTTCGCCCGTCGGGTACGGTTCCTGGGTTTCGAACTCGAGATACTCTCCGGAGCTGGAATAACCCAGCGACAGCGGCTGGGCAAAGCTCATCCTGGGATGGGGATTGAAGCCCTGGGAATGCTGCAGCCTGATGCCGGCACGTTTGAAGGAACGCTTGAAAAGCCGGAATAAATCCAGATGGGAAATATACCGGATCGCCCCCTCTTTTGAAAATTTAATCACATATCTGCTCAAAGCATGCCCTCCCCCGCGCATGAAATCTTCTGATTTATGTCGCTTGACTTCTGATTGGTCCTGCATAGTTTCCGGTTGATCCCGCAGCCGATGCAGCCGCGTCTGCAATCCGGGCTCTGCATTCCCGCAACAGCTTTCTCGTTTTCAGATATCAAAAATTCTTTCGTCACTCCGGAACCGATCCGGTCCCAGGGCAGGATCTCCTCATATATTCTTTCCCGGGAAGCGTAGAAATCAGGGTCGATCCCCGACTCCTGGAAGGCTTTGAGCCACAGTCCGTACTGGAAATGTTCCCGCCATCCGTCAAATTTACAGCCCAGGCCCACAGCCTTGATCAGCGCATCGCCAAGACGCCTGTCGCCCCTTGCAAAGACAGCTTCAATATGGCTCGGCTCGGTGCCGTGATAATGGTAAGAAACGCCTTTGATGCCTTTCAGCTTGTCCTTCAAATAAAAGTGCTTTTCCCGGAACATTTCCGGGGTATTCTGGGGAAACCACTGAAAGGGCGTATGTGCTTTCGGGACAAAGTTGGAAATGCTTACCGTCATGTTGAACCGCCCCCTCTTCCCTGTGACCCTGTAATTGATGTCAGTGATATTTTTCGCGATCTCCGCGATCCCGTCCAGGTCTTCAAAGGTCTCCGTGGGCAGGCCGACCATAAAGTACAGCTTGATGCTGGTCCAGCCGAGCCCGATGGCCTGTTCCATGGAATGATAGATATCATGATCCGTAATAGACTTGTTGATCACGTTCCGGAGCCTTTGGGTCCCCGCTTCGGGAGCAAAGGTCAGGCCGGATTTCTTATATCCCTGTATTTCCTCCAGCACTTTGAATGAGAAGGAATCCAGCCTCAGGGACGGCAGCGACAGCGAGACGTTGCTGTCCTTGCAGACGCTCATCAATTCTTCCACCATGGGTTCGATCTCCGAATGATCGCTGGTGGAAAGGGATAAGATCGACAGCTCTTCATGGCCCGTCGCGGCCAGCTGTCTTTTCGCAAGCTCCATGACCTTGCCCCGGGAACGCTCCCTGACCGGCCGGTAGATCATTCCGGCCTGACAGAACCTGCAGCCTCTGGTGCAGCCTCTGAAGATCTCCACCACGGATCTGTCGTGTACCGCCTGGATATAGGGTACGATGAAGTTCACGGGAAAATCCGTCTGTTCCAGATCCCCGACGATGCGCTTCTCCACGGCGTCAGGCGCTTTATCACAATTCTTGATGATTTCCCTGAGGGTGCCGTCTTCATGGTAAACGGGCGTGAAAAATTTCGGAACGTAAACTCCTTTGATTCCGGCCAGCATTTCAAGGAACGTGTCCTTATGGCCGCCGGACGCCTTCCATCGGCCATGGGCCTCGCAGACCTCCGGGAGAACTTCTTCCCCGTCTCCGATCATGAAGAAATCCACGATATCTGCAAGGGGTTCGGGGTTAAAGGCACAGGGCCCTCCCGCCGCGATAAAGGGATGGCTTTCATCCCTGTCGGCGCTTTTATACGGAATACCGGAAAGATCCAGCATGTTGACGAGATTGCTGAAGGACAGCTCGTATTGCAGCGTAAAGCCGAGGATGTCCAGGTTCTTTACGGGAGATTTTGTCTCCAGCGTAAACAGCGGCATGCCTTCGCTGCGCATAAGGGCTTCCATGTCGAGCGCCGGGGCGAATACCCGTTCGCAATAAACCGAATCCATTTGATTCAGGATATGATAGATGATCTGCAGGCCTAAATAGGACATACCAATCTCATAGGTGTCGGGAAAGGCAAAGCCGAACCGCGTTGTGATTCCCGAAGGGTCCTTGCTCACCGCGTTCAGTTCTCCGCCTGTATACCGGGCAGGCTTCTCCACCCGCATCAGCAGCTTGTCCAGCTGCTGCGGCACTTTATGGTGTGGCACTGCTCTGTTTGGTTCTGTCATGTTTTGTAATGTCATGCATACGTCTCCGTTTCTGTCCCGGACGAGCGCTCTGTCAATCTTAACAGAACACTTGAGCCCCTTTTGTTTCCCGCTTGAATTCCAGCAGAGTCTTAAAATCGGCATAGATACCGCAATAATAGATGCCGTTTAAAAGCTCCTTTTCGGTCAGTTGCCCGCGGTATTTTCCCGTATCGTTTACGACGGCAAAGATCCTGTTGTCCATAGGCTTATACCGTTCGATTATTTTGACCGCCCTCAGCTCCTCCTTGCAGATCAGCATTTTAGGATTGCCGCTTTTGCTTTCATCTTCCATGGTTCGCGTGATCTTATAAAAGATAAACCCGTTATCCAGCTTCCTCGCCATGTAAAGATTGACGGCCAGAGCCGACAGGAATAAATTCAATACATTATATTGTACCAAGTAAATGCCCAAAAGAAAAAGGAAAACTGAAAATATTAAAGAAAAAATACGTGAAATTTTCTGGGACCTGCCGTACCCCAGGAAAACGGCCATGTAAAGATCGGTGATCTTTCCGCCGTCAAGCGGATAAAACGGCATCAGATTATAGAGGGCAAGCACGGCGTTGGCCAGGATGAACGGCTGAAGCCATGGCAGATAGAAATACAAATAAAAGCCGTACAGCAGCAATGCCGTAAGGATGTTAAAAAACGGGCCGGAAAGGTGGATCATCAGCTCATGGCGCGGTTTCACAAATCCTTCCCTGATGTGAAGCACGCCACCAAAGAGACCGAAGGAGACCTTCTCAGGGGTATAGCCCAGCCTTACGGCCATAAGTCTGTGCGCAAATTCGTGGAAAAGGGAAAACAGCACCGATGCGGCGGCAAATACATAATTTCCCGATAAAACGATGATCAGAAGCAGCAGGAAAAAGGAAAAATGGAATTCAACCTTGGTACCGAATATCTGGAGCCTGAACATGGCGGTCTCTAAAATTCAATATAGTCTGCCGGATTAACGACCTCGTCGTCGACCCAGAGCTCAAAACTTAAATAACCATTGTTTTCAGGGCTTACCGATGCGATAAGCTGGCCTTTTTTCACCTTTTCCAGCGATTGCACGTAGATCTGGCTGCAGCCCCCGTAGATGGAAACGATATTGTCTCCGTGCACGACTTTTACGTATTTGCCGTATTGATCGCTGACCCCGATTTCAGAAACGATTCCTCCGCCCACCGAAAATACCTGGAGCTCTGTATCGGACTGGAATTTCATTCCCCGTTCGAATCCGTACTGGTCATTTTCCAGGGATCCGGTTTTTTCGCCGAACGTCGCGATGATGGCTTCCGAATCGGTGGGCGGCGAAAAGGCCAGCCTGCTTCCGCTCCTCTGGAAGGCCGCCGCAACGGATTCGGGAACCTCTTTCACTTTACCGGCAAGACTCACGGCAGAGTCGAATATCTCCGCAACCTTGTAATCCTGGTCCAGTCTAGCCTGGACGGCTTCCAATCCATCGTTGACGATGGCGATGTCCATCATTTTGATGATGAGTACGACCAGCACAACGATAATGCAGACCAGCAGCTGCTTAATCATTGTTTCGCCGTAACCCCTCCTTTTTTTTGTAAATCTTCTCCCCCCGTACATAAAAATAACCTCCTTGTCTCTGCTTCAATTAAGCATATTAACGGGGAGGTTAAAATATAACTTCTTTCCAAACGACTTGTTCGAATTAAACTACGGAGCCGATGGGCACGCCCAGGATCTTTTCTATCCGGCCGATCATGAGCTTGTTGTCCCTGATCCGTTCGCTGATATGAGCGAACGCTTCCGGATTACCCTGGAATTTATCGAGGATAAACTGCATCCTGTTGTCCAGGCCAACGTACTCGTCCTCTTTCACCATCCGGTCCGCAAGGCAGAGGACGTCGGTCTCGGTGATCCTCACTTTATCCGGATCGCAGTTATAAAACATATGAACGCGTATGATTTCCGCCTCTGCGTAATATCCAAGATCTTCAGCGATCTTTGCGCCGATTTCCCAATGCTTCTCCTCGACTCTGGCGATATCATGGATAAGCCCGGCGCCCTGGATCAGGCCGAGATCCAGGCTGCACCCCTTATCGTTCAAAGCCTGCCCGATTTTCAGCGCGGTATCGGTAACCTTGATGCAGTGTTTTATCACATGGTCCGGCGTATGATATTGCGCAAGCAATGCCATACAATCTTCTCTTGACGGGTGTTTATCTGCCATATGGTTCTCCCTTAACGCCGGTTGACCTGTCGTGTTTTGTTGACATCTCATTTTACCACAACTTTCGATAATAATTGACAATATAATTTCGTATTGATATAGTTGTATTGTAATTCAGCAAAATATTCCAAAATTTCGTATTGTATTTTAATTTCAAAGGATGTGTGTGAATCATGAGCTACGCCGAGATGCTTGACGCGATCATCTCTGAAAGCGATCTTTCCCTTCGTCAAATTTCAAAAATGTGTACGCAATTTGACATCTCTATAACGCCGTCTTATATTTCGCAGCTGAAAAACGGGAAACTTCCGCCGCCTTCTCCTGAGGTGTCCCTGGCATTGGCTAAGGTCTGCAACAGCAAGAATCAATCGCAGCTCGTTTTTCAAGGATATATGGAAAAAGCGCCCGAGGTGATCAGGGAATATATGCTCGCCTCCTCCCAGCTGAACAGGATCATGCTGGAATCACTTTACAGGGCTGAAAACAGCAACATGTCGAAGGAGTCCATCGAATATCTGAAAAACCTGGACGTCCTCTCCACACTGGAAATGTCTTCAAGATATATCAGTTCGGACAACAATCTGAGGTCTTCCGATCTGGTCCGTGAGATCACGCTGTCCAGCGGAGGCGTCTCAAGGGTTCAGGCTCAGGGCGATATGATCAACTTCTTTTTGGGAGACACATCCATGAGCCCAACGATCCCGATCCACTCCTATATGTATATTCTGCCGACCAGGCTTGAATTATTAAAAGAACGGGATATCATCGCACTTTATCCCAACAACAGAAAGCAGGCCACGCTGAGGAAGATCTTCTACTCAAACGGTAAGATCCTGCTGATCCCCGAGGATAAAACGTACCCCATCTTTATCATCGACAGTTTCGAGGATATTGATTATATCGGAAAGGTCGTATCCTATAAAGTCGATCTGTAAGAGCGATGCTCGCCAACAGCCCCGCACGTATGCGGGGCTGTTTTTAATTGGAAATGTTCCTATTCGTCATAATATTC
>DATMXY010000319.1:0-4995 GCA_035561275.1 Anaerovoracaceae bacterium
CATTTTTATTATAATGCCGCCTTCTATAAATAGAGTATTAAAGAAATGGCCGGACATATTAAGAAAGTATAAAGAACGTTTCTTTATGACATCTTTATCCACTGCTTAGTTTTCTTAATGCCCTTTTAATCCGTCAGGCAATATAATCGAAACATGATGCTTGAAGGATTCATTGAAAGCGAGTAACATGAAGTCATTAAGGTGGTGAATATATGATCAGCGATAATGACCATCGTCCCGATCCCGACGCTCTCCTTGAGGCGATACGTTCCGATCAGCCGGAAAAAAAGGGGAAACTGAAAATATTCCTCGGTTATGCCGCGGGGGTAGGCAAGACTTATTCCATGCTGGACGACGCCCACGAAAAATTGAAAAGCGGCGTCGACGTCGTCGCAGGATACATTGAACCCCATTCACGCCCGGAAACGATGCGGCTGCTGGAAGGGATTCCTACGCTGCCCCCGAAGGTAATACGGCACAGGAACATCTGGTTGAAAGATTTCGACCTGGACGCGGCCATAGAACGAAAGCCGGAGCTGATTCTGGTGGACGAACTGGCACACACCAACTTGCCGGAGATGCGAAACAAAAAGCGCTGGCAGGATATCGAAGAACTTTTAAACGCTGGAATCGACGTTTATACGACGGTAAATATACAGCATATCGAGAGCCTGAACGATATCGTTCAGAAGTTCACCAAAGTAATTGTAAGGGAAACCGTTCCCGACTCATTTTTCGATCGCGCCGACACGGTGGAGATCATAGATTTTCCGCCGGACGAACTGCTGAAGCGCTTTGCGGAGGGAAAGGTCTACCGTCCGGCAAGGGCGGAAGCCGCTATGCAGTCGTTTTTTACGGCGGAAAACCTGAGACTCCTGCGTGAAATCGCCATGCGGAAAGCTGCGGACAGGATCAGCCAGGATAACCTGAGCGAAAGCCGGGTCCCTGAAAAAATCGTCAGTACCAGGCTGCTTGTCTGCGTCAGTTCCTCCCCGGAATCGGCCAAACTGGTCCGTTGGACGGCAAGGACCGCCGAAGCCTTCCATGCGCCGTGGGTCGCAGTCTATGTGGAACGCATGGCGAACGACAATGAAACCGAGGTCCAGGCGACCCTGGATCTGGCAAAACGGCTGGGGGCTGAAACAGTAAGGCTGAACGGCCATGATACGGCGGTCGTTATCGCGGAATACGCCAGGATTTCGGGTATTACAAATGTAGTCATAGAGAAAGTCAGGAGAAAATCTCCGAAGGATTTTCTTGAAACAGATCTTGAGGATAAACTGATTTCCCTGCTGCCCGACGTCGAGATCCATATTATACCGGGGCCTCCCCATAAGCCGTACCGGAATAAAAAATGGGTACGGATCTCCGAGAATCTGTTTTTCTCCTGGATCGATACGTTAAAGACCGCGGGGTTCCTCATCGCCGCCACGCTGCTTTGCATGGGGCTCCGGGCTGCGGGCGTCGGGGAGCAGAATCTGATCATGGTGTTTATCCTGTCCGTACTGGCCGTTTCCAGAACCACGACGGGCTACCTGTTCGGCGTGACGGCTTCCGTATTAAGCGTTCTTTTATTTGATTTTTACTTCACAGCTCCTTATTATACCATGGATACGATCCGGTCCGACTATCCCATCACCTTTGTGATCATGTTCCTTGTGGCGATCATTACGAGTATGCTGACGGTCCGGGTTAAAACACAGGTACGGCTTTCCGTGGAAAGGGAACACCGCACAAGGGTGCTTTATGAAATCAATAAAAAGCTGCTGGTCACAAGAGGGCTTGAAAACATCGTAAACCTGACCAATGAATACATTACGAAACTATTTGAGCGGTCCGTTATATTTTACACCCGGGATCCCGCGGACGGCAGCATTGCCGGGACAGTCGCGGAGTCCCCCCAGGATCCGGGCGCGTCGTTCCTGAACCAGGATGACGAAAGGGCGG
This sequence comes from Anaerovoracaceae bacterium, assembly GCA_035561275.1. Classification (GTDB taxonomy): domain Bacteria; phylum Bacillota; class Clostridia; order Peptostreptococcales; family Anaerovoracaceae; genus Anoxybacterium. The sequence goes on from DATMXY010000319.1 coordinate 1,948, forward strand.
TCGCTCATTGGGTGTTTGTGAATAAGAAGCGCGCCGGCGCAAGCACAGATACTTTAATGGGCGCGGGGGCGTATTACATCCCGATGATATCGCAGGCAAAGGTGCTCGGCGTCATCGGCGTTTCCTGCGCAAGCGGCAAATTGGAACAAAACAGCCGCCTGTTTCTGCGTATGATGGCGTCCCAGGTCGCCATGGCCCTTGAGCGCCAGTATTTGTCGGATGAACAGCGAAGGATCGTCATCGAGTCGGAAAAGGAAAAGATGAGGAGCAACCTGCTTCGGGCGATCTCCCATGATCTCCGGACTCCGCTCACAGGCATCCTGGGCGCCAGTTCCGCCATCCTTGAAAACGGCGGCAGTCTGGATAAAGGGATCCATGATAAACTGCTTTTCCATATAAAAGAAGATTCCCAGTGGCTGATCCGCATGGTGGAAAATCTGCTGTCCGTAACGCGCATTAAGGAAGGATCGATGAACGTCGCAAAATCGCCGGAAGCGGCCGAGGAAATCGTTGCGGAAGCGGTCAGACATATCCGGAAACGGTTTCCCGATCGGAAAATATCAGTGAAAGCGCCCGATGAACTGCTCATGGTTCCTATGGATGGAACGCTCATCGAACAGGTGCTCATCAATCTGGTGGAAAACGCCTTCAAGCATTCTCCGGCGGATACCGTTGTGGACGTAGAGGTTATGGCGGAAAAGCGGTATGCGATATTTGAGGTGCGGGACCAGGGGGAAGGCATCGCGGCGGCGGATCTCCCTCATCTGTTTGAAAGTTATGCGCCTGATGGAAATAGAAGTTCCGACTCCTCAAGGGGAATGGGGATCGGCCTTTCCATCTGCATGACGATTATTAAAGCCCACGGCGGAAAACTGGAAGCTGCGAATAAAAACGAGGGAGGAGCGGTTTTCCGGTTTACGCTTCCCCTGGAGGAGGTAACCGGCAATGAATAAAAACCCTTTTATTTTGATCGTAGAGGACGAAGAGGCCATCAGCGGCTTTATATCTGCCGTATTGACGTCAAACGACTATAATCTGATCAAAACCGGGAAAGGCAGGGAAGCGGTCTCCATGGCGGCTTCTCACAGCCCCGATCTGATCCTGCTTGATCTGGGACTGCCCGACATGGATGGGACAGATGTGATAAAGACCATCAGGGAATGGTCCGATATTCCCATTATCGTCGTGTCCGCCCGCGGCCATGAGCGCGAAAAGGTGGAAGCCCTTGACCTGGGAGCCGACGATTATATCACGAAACCCTTCGGGACTTCTGAATTGCTTGCGAGGATCAGAACCGCGATCCGGCACAGCCGGAAAAACGCAGGCGGCGGAGCCTGCGCCGAAAAAGTGACTGTCGGCGACCTGGAAATCGATTATGAAAAACGGCTGGTAACCGTCAGGAAAAAGGAAACCCATCTTACGCCCATAGAATACAGAATCATCAGCCTGCTGTCCCGGCATCTCGGGAAGGTGCTGACCTATGAGTCGATTATAAAAGAGGTTTGGGGTCCCTATACGGACGAAATACAGGCGCTTCGCGTAAATATGGCCAACATCCGCAGAAAACTGGAAGATAATCCCGCGGAGCCGAGATATATCGTCACGGAGATCGGAGTCGGCTATCGGATGGCTGAAGAAATTACAAACATTTAATCTGACTTTAACTTCGCTTTAACATTGTTTATTTATGATATCTTTGGGAAGCTTTATTCAAGGGTTTGATGCCGGACGGAAAAGAACCGAAAGAGAAGAAAGGAATAAGCAATGCAAAAGATTTTGATCATAGAGGATGAATCCAATATTCGCGCGCTCATATCCTATAATCTGACAAACAACAACTACAAGGTGATAGAGGCGGAGGACGGACTGCAGGGGCTGGAGATGTCAATCAGGGAAAAACCGGATCTGATCCTGCTTGATATCATGCTGCCGGGTAAAAACGGTCTGGACATCTGCAAGGAGTTGCGGGACCGGGGATCGAAGGTACCGATCATCATACTGACGGCAAAGAAAGAGGACATCGATAAAGTGATGGGCCTGGAATTCGGCGCCGACGATTACATGACAAAGCCTTTCAGCGTCCATGAGCTGATGGCCAGGATAAAAGCGGTATTAAGGCGTTCTGAACAGGGCAATGAATTGAAGAATATCACGAAGGGAGCTTTGAACATCAATATAGAGAGGCATGAGGCAACGCTGAACGGAAAGGGGCTGGAGTTGTCCCTGAAAGAATTTGACTTGTTGAAAACACTTGCGGAAAACCGGGGAATCGTCATGACCCGGGACCAGCTTTTGGATAAGATCTGGGGGATCGATTACGACGGTGAAAACAGAACGGTCGACGTGCATATCAGATATCTGAGGAAAAAACTCGGAGACGAGGAAGGGGAGAGCAGATATATCCAGACGATACGGGGCATGGGTTATAAGATGCCTTGAACGACGGCGTCAGATCCTGCTTTACTGTCGCCTGCGTCAGCTGACGCAGCGCTTTTTGCAAAGCGGGAAATCAGTTCACAGGCCAGGAAAGAGGCCATTAACGCATATTCGATATCTCTTTGGAATGTTTTTTGTTTCGTCATATATTCCTTGCGCAGCTCCATGACTATGGAAGCAATACTTTTCCCTTTCGGAATTCTTCTGATTAACCTGAAACAGATCTTGTTTTTCGCCCGCATGGAACAAAACGCCAGATGAAGCCGGAGCTCATAAATAAAATGAAATAATAGCCTGTGATAGATCCTGCTGTCCAGATGGCAGAAGCAGAAGAAATCGCAGATATAATGGCAGATCACACCCAGGTCGGTGGAAAACTGCTTTAATTCCGGGTTTTCTCCAATCAGCCGGTTGGAGTCGTTTGAGACGATAAGCAGATAATTTTCCAAAAGATGGGGATCGCGGAGACATTTCGGAGACAGGTCAGGTTTGATATTTCCATAGGAAAAGGCTTTCGGGTCCAGTTCCATCCTTTGGGAAAGCTGCCGGTACAGCGCTTTGGAAATCATGATGTGTGTGAAAAAATTCATTTTGAATACCTCCTTTCATAAC
>DATMXY010000320.1:0-6759 GCA_035561275.1 Anaerovoracaceae bacterium
ATTTTGGCTGGTTGTCGGCTCGCAGTTTTTATACGGCGAAGAAACGCTTCGTCAGGTTGAGGAGAACGCGAAAATAATTGCCGGAAACTTTAAAACCGACTACCCCGTTATCTATAAAACAACGGTTAAAACTGCCGAAGGCGTCAGCGAAATGATCCGGGAAGCAAATTACGATAAAAACTGTACCGGAATCATCACCTTCTGTCATACCTTTTCGCCTTCAAAAATGTGGATCAACGGGCTGGCAAACCTGCAAAAGCCCTGGTGCCACTTCCATACGCAGTTTCATCTTGATATCCCCAATGATGAGATTGATATGGATTATATGAACCTCCATCAATCGGCGCACGGCGACAGAGAGCATGGATTTATCGGCACAAGAATGAGGATTCCACGCAAAGTGATCGCCGGATACTGGAAAGAAGATGACGTGCAGAAAAGCCTGTCAAACTGGCAGCGTGCGGCTGTGGGCGCTGCGGTGTCGAAAGAACTGAAAGTCATGCGCTTCGGCGACAATATGCGCGAGGTTGCCGTGACAGAGGGCGACAAGGTCGAGGCGCAAATAAAGCTTGGCTGGCAGGTAAACACCTTCCCGGTCGGTTTGCTGGCAGAAACGATGGATGCCGTTTCTGAATCCGGGATTGACGCGAAAATGGCGGAATACAGTGAAAAGTATGATTTTAATACCACCGATCTTGAAACAGTTCGTTATCAGGCCCGTGAAGAAATCGCAATGAAAAAACTGCTTGACTCGGAGGGCTGCAAGGCCTTCTCCAATACCTTCCAGGACCTCTATGGTATGAAGCAGCTGCCCGGGCTTGCCACACAGAACCTTATGGCGCAGGGCTACGGTTACGGCGGCGAGGGCGATTGGAAGGTGTCCGCAATGACCGCCATAATCAAATCAATGGGCGGAGAGGCAAGCTTTATGGAGGATTATACATACGACCTCGCGCAGGGCATGTCGCTTGGCGCGCATATGCTGGAGGTTTGCCCCAGCATTGCCGCAGGAAGACCTAAAATCGAGGTACATCCGCTTGGCATAGGCGACCGCAAGCCTCCGGCCAGGCTGGTATTTGAGGGTAAGGCGGGCAAGGCCGTTCTTATCTCACTTGTGGATATGGGCGGACGTCTGCGGCTGATTGTTCAGGATATAAACTGCGTCCTGCCCACCCAAACAATGCCGAATCTGCCGGTTGCAAGAGTCATGTGGAAGGCGGATCCGGACCTTAAAACCGGAGCCGAGTGCTGGATTTTGGCAGGAGGCGCGCATCACACCGTGCTGAGCTATGGCGTTGACGCCGAGATCATGCGTGACTGGGCACGGATCATGAATATCGAGTTTGTGTATATCAATAAAGCTTCAACTCTCGAAGCACTCGAAAAAGAATTGCTGTTGGGCGACATAATATGGAGATAACAGTTCGATTATGAGTGTATTAAAAAAGCCTCCTCATTTATAAAGTGCACCCTAAATGTAAGCATTATGTCTGACATTTAGGGTGCACTGCACTTCATTATTTATATAAGACAGCTTTTAATGGTATTGGACAAGTCGATTTGAATTATCGGGAAACGGGTATTTTAAATTCACAGGGGACACGCACCTGACATTTACCGCAGCCGTACCGGGGGTTATGCTTTACTTTCGTCTCGTCCAGAAAATCGGAACAGGGCTTGTGCTCTTTTCCGGTGCCTTTCGATATGGCGCTGACCGGACAATTCTTCGCGCAGCTCCCGCACATGGAGCAGTATTCATAAATATCCTTATAATCTCTTACGTCGGGCGTCAGATATAATTCCGTTATCACGCTGCCGAATCTGCCGGAGATTCCTCGCTTTGTGATCAGGCCTCTGGAGAGCCCGAAGGTCCCAAGCCCGCAGACATAAGCCGCATGCCGTTCCGACCAGTTGGAAGTGAAATCCCTTTCGCGGCCGTCGCCCGCGGAAACCGTACAGAACCTTTCGTCCGCCGTGGGTACGACACTGGCGTAACCGGCGGCGACCAGCAGAGTTTTCAAATGCGCGCACAGTTTGTTGATCAGCATTTGGCCTTCAATGCGCCCATGGAGCCATTCGTCTGAAGGCCAGGTCAAATTTTTTCTGTTGCTCTTTCGTGTCTCTTCACTGAAAGGCAGGAAAAAGGAGATCACGGTCTTTGCGCCTGGGAGCCATTCTGTCGGAAGCAAAAAGTGCGCTCCGATGGCAACCGGTTTTTTTAAAAATTCGAAACATTCGTCGTCAGCCGCGCCGAAGGCGAAAACCGGGGCTTCATAAATCTTCAGCCCCACGACTTCTTTCGATATGGCGATATCCTCCGAAATGTAATTGTCCGGCGATTGAGCAATGTAGGATTCCGCCGCTTTTATCAAATCGTGTGTGTTCACATTTTCTCCCCCTTTGCAGTTTACCGCACGGCGTCAGTTGACCGGCGCCACCGTTTAATATTCCTCTTCCTCCTCGATTCCGAACTCTCCGTCGATGACCGGGAACTCTTTATCGACGAGGCCATCTTCATAAAGGTCTTCGTCTTCTTCTATAATCTCATCATATTCTTCGTCCAGTTTGGCGTCAATGGAGATGGAATATTCGTCGATTTCATAATCCATGCAATCGGAAAAATCATAAGAGTACTGATCTTCATTGAGTCTTTCCAGCCGGTAGAGCGACAGCGCCTCGCTGACGGTGACGCTTCTTTTCGTATTGTCCCGGAGACGCCTCAAATGAACGGTACTGTCAAAAATGTACCAGGAACGGAATTTAAACAATTCGTCCACATATGCGATGCGCTCCTCACGGGTAAAGGAATTTCGCGCGAGCCCGGCCAGCGCCTGCTTGGTCGTGCCGAACAACGTATAGATATCGATGGCGTCCTCCGGCATCCCCTGCATGACGTCTTCAAAGTAATTTTCTGTCAGATCTACCAGCGTATCGGACTCCACATCGGCCAGAATCTTATAAAACAAATCATAAGGAACCTCTTCGTCACATTCAATCAATGCGGCGAAATGTTCAAAATACGCAAATTCATCAGGAGAGTCAATTTCAAGTAATTCCAAAAGTTCATCAAAATCCATAAAACCACCTCATTTGCAGGTTTCCAGGTCGAAGCTCTTAAAAGCCACCTTAAACTCTGAGTTTTCAAAAATCCGATTGATCATGTTGACAAAGTTTTCTGACAGGTCGCTGGCATAAAAGGTGTTGTCAAATATCGGCTCTTCGGCGAGAAGATCGTTTTTTGTCAATTGTGTTGTGATATCGCGTATGATTTCCTCCGATGGATTTATAATTCGCAAACCGGGATATATTTTTTCAAGGTTTTTTCTGATTAACGGATAGTGGGTACAGCCCAACACAAGGGTGTCGATTCTGTTGTACGATATGAATTGATCCAGGTAATAGCGAATGGACAAATCCATGATCTCATTCTGGATAATGCCTTCCTCGATGAGCGGCACGAAGGCCGGGCAGGGGGTCGCGTAAAGATTCAGCCTGCTGTTCAGATGATGGATCAAATTTTCATACGCATTGCTTTTGATCATCGCCTTAGTGCCGATGATGCCGATCTGATTTTCAATGCCGCAGGTTTTCGCGACGACTTCCGCAGTCGGCTCAATGATCCCGACGATCGGTATTTCGCGATATTTCTTCTGTAATTCCGCGAGACAGATCGAGCTTACGGTATTGCACGCAATGACGATCATCTTTACATTTTCTTTCACCAGAAAATCGGCGATCTGCATTGAAAAAAGACGGATGGTGGACGGCGCTTTGGAACCGTATGGCGTCCTTGCCGTATCGCCGTAATAGATGATACGTTCTTTTGGCAGAGCCTTCATTAAATAGGGCATGCAGGTCAGTCCTCCAAGGCCGGAATCGAAGAACCCTATCGGTCGGTTATCCATAAAAATTATGTGTCCTTTCGCTGTTGAAGTAAGTCGGTTAACTGCTATAATAATATTAAATAATTGAGGATAAAATGTAAATAAAAAAAATAAAAAAAGGAGACTCGACATGGGAAAAGAAACAAAGACCAGAGATCAGATCGATCCCAAAAATAAATGGAACATTGAGGCAATGTACCCCGATGAAGAACAGTGGAAGGCAGACTATAAAACCGTAGAGGACAAGGCGAAGGACTTTACCGCCTACTCAGGCAGGCTGGGCGAAAGCCCGCAGGTCCTTCTGGAAGCACTGCAGAAGAAGGATACAATCTGGATGATCCTTGAGAAGGTGTACACCTATGCCAAAATGAAGAAGGACGAGGACAATCGGGTCAATCAATATCAGGCCATGAACGACAAATCAAACTCCCTTATCGCAAAAACGTCCTCCTATCTGTCCTTTTTCACCCCGGAGCTGCTGGAGATCCCGGAAGAAAAGCTTCTGGGCTTTCTGAAAGCGGAGGGGGGGCTCAGGCTTTACGAACACGCAATCAATGACGTCCTCAGGGAAAAAGCCCACGTCCTTTCTCAGGCGGAAGAGAACCTGCTGGCCCAGGTCAGCGAGATCGCCGGCGCGACCAATGACATCTTTTCCATGATCAACGATGCCGACATCAAATTCGGCGCCATCGTCGACGAAGACGGCGACGAAGTGGAGGTCACCCACGGCAGGTATATCGGATTCATGGAATCCCACGACAGGAGGGTGCGCAGAGAAGCCTACGAACATATGTACAAGGCTTTCGAAGATCTGAAAAATACCCTTGCCACAACTTATAACTATAACACGAAGACCGACGTCATCACAGCCCGGATCAGGAAGTATGGCTCCGCCCGGGAAGCGGCGCTTTCCGGGGACAATATCCCGACGGAAGTCTATGATAACCTCATCGACACGGTAAACAGCAGGCTGGATGTACTCCACCGCTATGTGGAGGTCAGGCGGAAGCTGCTGAAGGTCGACGAAGTCCACATGTACGATATGTACGTCCCGCTGGTGGAGATGCCGAAGGAGGAAATCCTCTACGGGAAAGCTCTCGACATGATGCGGGAAGGCCTCGCGCCGCTGGGTAACGATTATCTGAGCAGAATGAACGAGGGCATCGGCAGCCGCTGGATCGACGTCTATGAAAACGTCGGGAAAACCAGCGGAGCCTATTCCTTTGGAAGTTACGACAGCATGCCTTATATCCTTTTGAATTATAACGGCAGGCTGAAGGACGTCTTCACCATCGCCCACGAAATGGGACACTCCATGCATTCTTATTATACGAGGCACACTCAGCCCTTCGTCTACGGCGGCCACTCCATCTTCACCGCAGAGGTAGCGTCAACCGTCAACGAAGCGCTGCTGATGAACCACCTGCTTGCTGACAGCAAAGACCCGGAGGAGAAGAAATATCTGCTGAACCTGTATATCGAGGAGTTCAGGACCACACTATTCCGTCAGACCATGTTCGCGGAATTTGAGAAGCTGACCCACGAGGCGGTGGAAAACGGTGAAGTGCTGACCGCCGAATGGCTCTGCGAGGAATACGGGAAGCTCAACCGCAAATATTACGGCGACAAAGTCGCCTACGATTCCCAGATCGCGATGGAATGGGCGAGGATCCCGCATTTTTACCGCGCGTTTTACGTTTATAAATATGCCACCGGGTTCTCCGCAGCGGCGGCGATCTCCTCAAAGATATTAAAGGAAGGGCCCGCCGCGAGGGACGCCTATATCGAATTCCTGAAAACCGGGGAAAGCGATTATCCCATCGAACTGCTCAAGATCGCCGGAGTGGATATGGGCAAGCCGGAACCCATCGTTCAGGCCATGGACGCCTTTGAAAAGCTTATTGTGGAAATCGAGAAATTAGTATAAAATAAGAACTGCTAAGTACAGGCAAAATTGCGCAGGAAATTTGCGGAAGGCAGCAACACAGCATTACGCAAAATTAGCAAGCAAGAGGAGCTCTTATGAGAGTAATAAATGTATTCGCCAATGATACCGATCTGTCCCGGGAAACGAAAAAGCTGCTCAAGCGCAAGCTGGAAAAGAGCGACTTTATCGTTCCCAGGGAATATGATCCCAACGCGGAGCTCATCGTCTGCATCGGCGGAGACGGCTCGTTCCTGGAGACGCTTCATAAGTACAAATTTCCGGATATCCCGTTTATCGGCATCAACACCGGCCATCTGGGATTCTTTCAGGAGCTTCATCCCGACGGCCTGGACGAGTTCATCTTCCGGTACAAGCAGGGCAGATATGAGATACAGCTTTTGAAGACAGCCAAAGCGGTCGTCACCATCGGGGAAAGCCGGTTTGAATATAAAGGCCTGAACGAGATCCTGATCAAGGGCGAGATGTCCAGGGCGATCCACCTGAACATTTCCATCGGCGACAGCTTCATCGAGCGGTTCAGCGGAGACGGGATCCTGGTTTCGACGCCGGCGGGAAGCACGGCGTACAATTACTCCCTCGGCGGGAGCATTGTCGATCCGCGGCTCACCCTGCTGCAGGTAACGCCCATCGCTCCGATGAACACGACGGCGTACCGCTCCTTTACCTCGAGCGTGATTCTCCCGCCGGACCTGTCCATCAGGATCAATCCGGAACAAAACGGGCAGCAGGGCCTGCTCATCGTCCCGGACGGCATGGAATTCCTCCATGCGGGGATCGATGAGATCTATCTGGAATTTTCCGATTCCATTGTGAAACTGCTGCGGTTTGAGAATTATGATTTTTGGAACAAGGTAAAGAGTAAATTTCTATGAATAAAGGTAAATTTGAATATATTATAAAGGAAAATGACAAGGAGCTCCCGGTGAA
>DATMXY010000321.1:0-8447 GCA_035561275.1 Anaerovoracaceae bacterium
TGCAAAATGTTAAGATACAGAAGATACCCAAAGCAAAGAACAATAAGTTTATCTGAATTTTTTCCACGATGAACAGCGACGAGAGCATTGGCCCTGCCAATGCGCCCGCGCCATAACATGCGTGGAGAATATTTAAGAAAAATGAACGCTTCTCCTGATGGATGTCGGCAATATACGCGTTCATCATTGCGTCAAGCATTCTGGTACTTGCGCCGATAAAGAAAAACAGTATCACTATTTGAAAATAAGCCGAAGCAAACCCCAATATACCGATCGAAACGCTATACAGGCTGAATGTAATTATGATCCAGGTTGGTTTCGAGAGCCTATCGCCATAAAATATACCCATGATCAAAAATAGAACCCCCCCGATACCCTGCCCGAGCGTTACCAAGCCGTTATCTGCCAGCGAAATTCCGTACTGCTTAATAAAAACAATAACCAGCGGACCGATCAGCGTTGTTGACAGGGCATACGCAAACATCATCACATACATTGCAATAGTAATGGGTATCCCGTTTGTTTCGGCTTTACCGATATTCATTCTACTATTTATAAGACTTTTCTGCAAAAATACGCTCCTTTGCGTACCTGATCACCTTATAGCATCCCCAAACAACTGTCGGTCGGTGGGGATGGGCCTGTCGATGGGGACGGAAAGCCAGGTATTGTTGAGGAAATGCTTGAGGGTGATGTTTTCGGAGATGATATTTCCGCCCCAGGTACCGCAGCCAAGGGAGCCGGTAAAGGGCATGCCGTTATGCCAGTCGCCGCTGTTGCCCACGCTCTGCGGCTGGCGCACCATGACACGGGTAGTCTTGGTGTTGAGGGCCAGCGCCAGGATATGCGCCTCGTCATTGGACTGGATTCCGCAGGAATGTCCCGCGCCCTGGTAAGCGTGGATTTCGTTGACGATGCGAATGGCCTCGTTGAACTCGCCGTATTTATACACGGCCAGTACCACGCAAAGCTTCTCGCCGGAAAAGAGATAGTCTTTTCCCCTGCCGGTTTCCTCCACCATGATAAATTCAGCGTCAGCAGGGACTTCGCTGATGCCGGCGATGTCACCGATCCGTTTGGCGGGTTGGGTGATGACGTGACGGTTGAGGGTGTGGCCGTCAGGCCAGATCGCCTTTTCCAGCTTATCCTTATCCTTTGTTTCTACCATATAACCACCCTCGGCCTTGAGGCAGGCAATGAATTCATCGTAAATCGTATCCTTGACGACCAAGGCATTCTCACAGGAACAGCCGGAAGCGTAATCGAACACCTTGCTGATATGTACGTTGTGCGCAGCAGCTTTAAGGTCGGCGGTCTCGTCGATGACGACTACCGCGTTGCCCACGCCCACTCCGTAGGCCGGGGTGCCGGAACTGTAGGCGGCCTTAACCATGCCGGCTCCGCCGGTGGCAATGACGAGATCCGTTTGCTTCATAATTTGGTCACTCATTTCCATGGTAGGATTTTCGGCACAGATCAGGAGGTCTTCGGGCGCGCCGTTTTTCTTGAGCACCTCACGCATGTATTCTGTCACCTTGAGTGTGGTCTTCTGGCTCCTCGGATGGGGTGCGAAAATGATAGCGTTGCGGCTTTTTACAGCCAGGATACCCTGAGTGGCCGGGCACAGCTCGGGCTGGGTAGTAGGGATGAGCGAGCCGATCACGCCCACCGGTTTAGCGATGCGCCGGATGCCCAGCAGCGCATTCTCCTCGACGACCCCAACGGTTTTCTGGGGGTTGATATCGAACAATACACCCCGTACCTTTTTGTAAAGCTTGCCGAGCTTTGATTCAAAGTTACCCATTTGGGTCTCCTCCAGGCAAAACCGCGCGACGTCTTCCACAAATGCGGGCTGCACCAAAGCCCAGCCCAGTTCGCGCGTCAGCTTATCCACATACTCCTGTGAGAACCCGTTGGCGATCTCCTGCGCCGCCCGAGCGCGAGCCACTAACCCGGTGACATATGCTGCATTATCTTCAAATTTTTCCATTTATATCATCTCCTTTAAAATTATTCCCCAAAGGAAAACTATGATCCATTCAAATCGAAAACTTAAGAAATGGGGAACTGACGCCGTCGTTAAAACTCGGGCCACCGCACCATGGGGAGGTCGTATTCCCCTTCGATGCGCATGAGCTCGTTCAATTTGGCTAGGCGTTCCCCACCCTTGACGCCCGTTTTAATCATCAGCGCATTTAAAGCCACAGCCAGGTGCGCGATGGAATCGTCCGGCGTCTCGCCCGAACGGTGGGAAAGGATATAGCGTACCTCGTGCTCCTTTGCCACGGCCGCCGTTTTCTGCAAGCCGGTAACGGAGCCTATCTGATTGGTCTTTAAGATCATAATGCCCGCGGACTTTTTTGTGACGCCCGTGAGCGTCCGCTCGGCGTTGCTGGCATAAAGGTCGTCCGCGCAGACAAAACTGCGTTTACCAATGCGGCTGTTAAGTGCGGCAAAGGCCTCGTAGTCGTTGCTGTTGAAACCGTCCTCCACGTAGATCAGATTGAAGCGCTCGGTGAGTTTGCAGAGGTAGTCGAGCTGCTGCTGTGTATTGCGGATGATACCCTCACGGGTATAGTGGTAAAGCTTTTTATCGCCGTCCCATAGCCTGTCTGCCGCTAAGTCAAGGCCCATGCGGATCTCCACGCCCGTCTTATCCGAAATGTGCGCACAGGCCGCTTCTAACACTTCGAGAGCCTCGAAGTCGTTCAAGTTGGCCGTCCACGCACTCTCGTCGTCCGTACCGCCGGCAAACGCCGGGTCTTTCTTTTCCAGAAGCCGGCCCGCCTCTTCATGTACAGCCAGATTAACGGCCACCGCCTCTTGCATGCTTTTCGCGCCGATGGGCACGACCAAGTGCTCCTGCATATCCGGCGCGGGCCCCAGGCTATGCGCTCCGCCCCCGATGATATTGCCCAGCGGGTAGGGAATGGTATACGGTCCTTCTTTGTTCAAAAGTTTGAACAGCGGGAGTCTAAGCGTATCAGCCGCCGCCTCAAACTCCCCACGGCTGCCCGGCGCGCCGAACGGCGCCGCCGCCCGGCCCCAGCCTGCCTCTGTATAAATATCCACTTCCAGCGTCTCCACACCCCGGCTGTCGTACACCGACCGGTAATCCACTTTTTTTATCTTCGTCTTCATACAAAATCTCTTTACTTACTATTTAAAAAACATGCTCATATTTGCAGGCCCGTGCCATATTGCTTGAAAGGTTTTCGTCGATCTTTTCCTTCACGATCTCCACCGCCCTTAAGTAGGCCTCAAAATCGATCCCTGTTTTGATTCCCATGGCGTGCGCCATGTTCAACAGGTCTTCGGTGGCGGTATTGCCCGCCGCCCCCGGTGCGAACGGGCAGCCCCCCAGGCCCCCCACCGAGGTTTCGAATATATACAGTCCCGCGTCAATGCCCGCGAGCGCGTTCGCAAGTCCCATTCCCCGCGTGTTGTGCATATGCAGGGCGATCACCGTATTGGGGAAAGCCTGAAGCGCGTGCTTCGAAAGCAGGCCGGTTTGCTTGGGGTTAGCGACGCCGATGGTGTCGCACAGTGCAAACTCCGTAACGCCCCGTTTCAGCGCCGCCTCCATCAAGTCAAACACGTCCTTTTCCGCAACCGCGCCCTCGAACGGGCAGCCGAACGCCGTGGCCACGCTGAGTTTGATGTGCAACTCCGGCAGTTCTTCTCCTATCTTTTTCAGGTCCTCTAAAGACTCCTCTTTGGTACGGTTGACGTTGGCGCGGTTATGTGCCGCGCTCACGGAGATCACATAGTTCACATCCCGCACACCCGCGGTGTAAGCGTTATGCGCGCCCGTTAAGTTGGGCACGAGCGCGTACGCTTTCAAGTGCGGATGCTTCTCCAACGTCGCCGCGGCGATCCGGGCCGCATCCGCCATCTGGGGTATGGCCTTAGGGTGCACGAAAGAGGTAATCTCCATGGTTTTCACCCCCACTTCAGCCATCGTGTCGATGATGCTTTGCTTGACCTCTGTCGGAATGAACGCCTTTAAGTTCTGAAACCCATCCCGTGGCCCCACCTCTGTGACCTGTATCCTATCTGAAAAATTCATAGCTGCCTCCCTTGTGAGCGGGCGACGTCACATATCCGCCTTACCCTAAATCACTTTCTCTTCTTTCAACTGTTTAAGCTCCGCCTCTGTAAGGCCCAAAAGCTCCTCGTAAACCTCTGCGTTATGCTGCCCCAGAAGGGGCGCAGGCGTGCGCACGGCAGGCTTGGTCTCGGACAGCTTGATGGGCGAGCCGGTGAGCGTAGTCTTGCCAGCCTTGGGGTGCTCCACTTCCACGAACATTTCCCGGGCCGCCACGTGTGGGTCAGCTACTACCTGCGCGATGTCGTAGATGGGCGCAGCCGGTACGCCTACCCGAGAGAGCTCACCCACCGCCTCCGCCACGGTCCTGGTCATAGTCCACGCTTCGATCAGAGGCTTGATCAGCTCATGGTTCTCCACCCGCTTTTTGTTGTTGAGAAACCGCTCGTCAAACGCGATCTCCGGCTGGCCGATTACTTTACAAAGCGCCTGCCACAGCTTGTCGTTGGCCGCCCCGATCACAAAGCTGCCGTCTTTGGCCCTGAAGCTATCCGTCGGGTAGTTTGATTCATATCGATTGCCGATGCGCGGCGGAATACGCTTATCGATCAGGTAAATGGGGTGGAGGATCTGCATGTTGGCGATCCCGGAGTCCATGAGCCCGATATCCACATTCTGCCCTATGCCCGCGGCATGCCGATACTGCAGCGCCGCCAGCACCCCGACGGTCAGCGTCAGCCCGGCCAGACTATCGGCCATGGCCGTACCGATGCGCGTAGGCTCCCCGTCCGGCCAGCCCGTGGTACTCATCAGCCCGCTCATCGCCTGCCCGATCACGTCGTAGCCCGGCAACAGCGAATACGGTCCCGTATGCCCGAACCCCGAAACCGTGCCGTAGATAATGCGCGGATTGACCTTTTTCAAATCCTCATACCCGAGGCCCAACTTTTCCATTACGTCCGGCCGATAGTTTTCGATTACGACATCCGCTTTTTCCACCATTTTCAGAAAAAGCTCTCTTCCTTTGCCCTTCAAATTCAGGGTAACGCCCTTTTTGTTACGGTTCATGTTCATGTAGTAGCCGCTCTCGCCGTTCAAAAATGGTCCGAACGCCCGACTGTCGTCCCCTATGTCCGGCATCTCTATCTTGATCACTTCTGCGCCCATGTCCGCCAGCATCATTGTGCAGTACGGCCCGGCCAGCACGCGGCTTAAATCCAGCACCCGTATGCCCGAAAGCGCGCCCTTGTTGTCCATGTTCATTTTAATCCCTGCTTTCCAATTGCTTCTTTACCATTTCAATGAGCCCGCCGCTCTCAATGATCTCCTGCATAAATGCCGGATGCGGGCTCACCGCGTAGTCCTCGCCCGAGGTCAGGTTTTTTACCTTTCCCTCTTTTAAATCTATCTCCACCGCATCCCCTGTTTGGACGCGCCGTCTTGCGTCTTTTAATTCCACGATGGGCAGCCCGATGTTGATGGCGTTGCGGAAGAAGATGCGCGCAAAGCTTTCCGCAATCACGCACGAGACCCCGCACGCCCTGATTGCGATGGGCGCGTGTTCACGCGAACTCCCGCATCCGAAATTTCTTCCCGCCACGATAACGTCCCCGGGCTTTACCTTTTTTACAAACTCTGTGTCGATATCCTCCATGCAGTGCTTCGCAAGCTCCAAGGGGTCGCTGGTATTCAGATACCGCGCAGGGATGATGACGTCCGTGTCCACATTGTCGCCGTACGCGTGCACATTACCTTTCAAAACTTCTTTCATTTCACACCTCCGTGGGCGAGCCGATGCGTCCGAGCACCGCCGAAGCCGCGGCCACTGCCGGGCTGGCCAGGTACACCTCGCTCTTCACGTGCCCCATCCGGCCTATAAAATTCCGGTTAGTGGTGGATACGCAGCGTTCTCCCGCTGCAAGGATACCCATGTAACCCCCCACGCATGGCCCGCAAGTGGGAGTGCTCACCGCCGCCCCCGCGTCTATGAGCTGTGTCACGATTCCTTCTTCTACGGCCTGGCGATAAACGGCCTGGCTTCCCGGGATGACGATCAGGCGCATGCCTTTGGCCACCCTTTGGCCTTTGAGCACATTCGCCGCTGTCCGTAAATCCTCTATCCGCCCGTTGGTACACGAGCCGATCACCACCTGGTCGATTACAACCGGCTCTCCCGAAAATATCTCACTCATGCTCTTTACGTTCTCCGGCAAATGCGGGAAGGCCACACAGGGCTCTACGCCCGCGGCGTCTATCTCCACTACCTGCGCGTATTCTGCATCCTCATCGGATGTGTAGTATACGGCCTCCCTTTGGAATCGGCCTTGTGCGTATTCTCTCGTCTTTTCGTCCGGCAGAAAGTATCCGCACTTGGCCCCCGCCTCCACCGCCATGTTGGCCATGGTAAACCGGTCGGCCATTGAAAGCTCCTTCACCGTGTCTCCGCAAAACTCCATCGCCCGGTAGATCGCGCCGTCCACCCCTATCTTACCGATAGTGTGCAAAATCAGGTCTTTGCCGCTTACCCAAGGCTGGAGCCTGCCTTTGAATACGATCTTCATGGTCTCCGGCACCTTGAACCAGGTGCTCCCCAGCGCCATCGCCGCCGCCATGTCCGTGCTGCCCACGCCCGTGGCGAACGCACTAAGCGCTCCGTACGTGCAGGTATGCGAATCCGCGCCGACCACCACGTCCCCCGGCCCTACAATCCCGAGTTCCGGCAATATGACGTGTTCTATGCCCATCTCTCCCACTTCAAAGAAGTGCTTGATCTTATATTTCTTTGCAAATTCCCGCATCAGCTTGATCTGCCCAGCCGACGCGATATCCTTGTTGGGTGCGAAGTGGTCGGGAACCAGCGCGATGCGCTCCGGGTCGAACACTTCTTTTGCTCCCGTCTTTTCAAATTCCCGGATGGCCACCGGCGCCGTAATGTCCTCGCCCATTACGATATCCACCCGGCAGTTTATGTATTGTCCCGGGCTCACCGTACCGCTTATGGCGTGAGCCTTCAGGATCTTTTCGATCATCGTGTGTCCCAAACTGCGTCTCCTCCCAATCTTTTTAAGTTTGCGTCCGGACAGAGGCATCTACCCGGACGCAGCAAGGTAATAGATCGTTTGTATCCTTCCTTCAGATATCATTTGCAGAAACGGACTTCCATCCGTTTCTGCAATGATATCCATTAAGAGGAGTCAAAATCTTAAATCCTTATTTAAAGCCCTGTTTTGGGCAGCGCATAAATCGACCGCCATCCCGGGCTCTGCGGCTCCTGAAGATATGGAGCCAGCTCCGCGGCAGTCCGTTGCGTCACCTCTTCCGCAGGCGGCACCGTTCCCGCCGGGAATTTATCCAGTATCTGGTCTACGCACAGCGTCAGATATTCCAGTATCGCAGCGATCGGCCGCTTGGCTTTCGCCGCCGTGGAACTTGCCGGCGCGCCTACCACACCCTCTGGTGTGCCTTTGAGCGTAATTGGGAAGTGCCCTTCGGATTCCGACCATCTCTGCGGCCGATGGAAAGAATCTGTGGAATTATCGAACCGCCCCACCGGCAGGTAATTTTTCACGTACGCCTCCTGCGCCGCGCTCAAATCCACCATGCCTTCCGGGAACAGCAGCATGCCTACCGATGTCTCACTTTCATCCGCGTGCACGAACGGCGTATTCACCTGCCCCTTCACCCCGGGGTAGAAGAACTCCCGCACCGCGCGGTGCCAGTCCATCACCTGGATGATCGCAGGTACCTGGTAACGGTAGAAGAATTCGTGCACCGCCGCCTCCAGAACCCACAGCTGTCCATGGTTGTTGATGTAAATCTGCTTCCTGAATCCGTCGTTCCACAGCCCCGCCATCACGCTCACCAGATATTCCACCGCCACATGCTGCGGGATGATGATCGTACCCGGCATACCCATGTGGTGGTACGGGTGCGCTCCGTACGGCAGCGGGTTGTACGCGATGTTCACCGCCCGTCCCTGCTTAGCCGTGTACCGTCTCACCCCTTCGATGATCTGCGAGCACATGAACGTATCCAGGCCTGACACCGTGTGCATTCCGTGGTTTTCCGTACACCCTACCGGCAGGATCACCACGTCGTTCTTCTTCCGGTTGGCGATCACCTTATGCCGCACCGTGTTCTGGATGTATGTATCCGCCAGACCTACCTCCGGCAGCGACGGAATATCGTACTTCTTTAATACCGCGTCAATCTCCCCATCGCTCATATCCCATATCTTCTTTTTCAACCGTCCCACTTCCGTATTCTCAAATACGATCTGTGGGTATTCCGTTGTCAGCCATAGCTCGTTATTTCCCATTTCTTTCCCTTGCCTCCTGTTCCCTGTTGTTTTGTTAAGATATTAATTTGGTTATGTTTCTTGCTTAACAATTTTATCAAT
>DATMXY010000322.1:0-7145 GCA_035561275.1 Anaerovoracaceae bacterium
ATATTGTATGAAGGATTCCAATGACACAAAAAATCCGGCAAGAACCCAACGTATTTTAATTTGGTTCATGCCGGATCGGCATAGCCTATCTTCTGTTCAGCAGCCCGATGTCCTTTCGGTACTGCGCGCCTTCGAATGAGATCCGGGCGACGTTCCGATACGCTTTTTCCCGCGCCTCGTCATGCGTATCGCCCAGCGCCATAACGCCCAGGACGCGGCCGCCGTCGGTTACGATTATGGGGTCGGATTTGCTATCAGTTACCGAATTATCGTTTATTAGCGATAGGCTCTCAGGTTTTATCAGCTTTGTACCGGCGTGGAATACGACGATATCGTCATCGACGCTCTCAAGGCCGGTTATCTTCTTCCCTTTTTCATAATTTCCCGGGTAACCGCCGGAGGCCATCCCGACACAGACGGACTTCCTGCCGCTCCACTCTATGGACTGCTCCGCCAGCCGTTCCTCAACCACCGCCGTCATGACGTCCACAAGATCCGTCTTCATCCGCGGGAGTACCGCCTGGGTTTCCGGATCTCCAAGCCGGATGTTGAACTCTATTACCTTCGGCCCCTCGTCGGAAATCATCAGGCCGATAAAGAGCACTCCCTTAAAATCGAGGCCGTCCTCCCGGAATCCCTTTAAGGTCGGCTCCAGGATGCGCTCCCGGATCTGTTTTTCCACTTCGCCGTTGAAAACCAGGCTTGGGGAGTAGCTTCCCATTCCGCCGGTATTGGGACCCTCGTCCCGGTCAAAGATCCTTTTGTAATCCTGCGCCGATTCCATGGGGACGATGGTCTTCCCGTCCACAAAACACAGCACGGAGGCTTCGATCCCCGTCAGGTATTCTTCCACCACGATCTTGTCTCCCGCCGAGCCGAAGACTTTGTCTCCCATGATCTCGTCGATGGCCTTCATGGCTGTAAGAGCATCCTCCGCTATGACGACGCCTTTCCCCGCGGCCAGGCCGTCGGCCTTGAGGACCATCGGGAAACCAAAGACGCCGACGGCGCTTTTGATTTCACCGATATCCGTAAATTCTCTGTATCCCGCCGTGGGGATGCCGTGTCTGGAAAGGAATGCCTTGGTGAAGGATTTGCTGCTTTCCAGCTGTGCGCACTTCCGGTTCGGCCCGAAAGCCTTCAGCCCTTTTTCAGCCAGGGCGTCGACGAGGCCCAGGGCAAGCGGAACTTCCGGCCCGACGACGGTAAGGTCTATATGATTCTCTTCGGCAAAACTGCACAGTCCGGTAATATCCTCCGCTTTTATGGCGACGCATTCGGCGGTTTCCACGATTCCCGCATTTCCCGGAGCGCAGAAGAGCTTGTCCACCTTCGGGCTCTGGGCCAGCTTCCAGGCGATGGCGTGTTCGCGGCCTCCGCTGCCCACAATCAGTATCTTCATTTTTTATCCTTTCAGAATTAGTGCTTAAAATGCCTGACTCCGGTGAATACCATGGCGATTCCCAGTTCATTGGCCTTCTTGATGGAATCCTCGTCGTTCATGGACCCTCCGGGCTGAATAATGGCGCTGATACCCGCCTTTGCCGCCTCGGTGACGCAGTCGTCGAAGGGGAAGAACGCGTCGGACGCGAGGATCGCCCCTTCCGTGCTTTCCGTCGCCTGGCGGATGGAGTTTTCCACGGCCCAGATCCGGTTAACCTGACCAGGGCCTATTCCGATGGTCTTTCCGTCTCTTGCGATGACGATACCGTTGGATTTGATGTGTTTGACCACCTTCATGGCGAATTTCATATCCTCCATTTCCCGTTCCGTAGGGATACGATCCGTGACGACCTTGATGTCGGTATCCTCGTAGAGGCTGTTGTCGATTTCCTGCACCAGGATCCCGCCGCTGACCTTCTTCAGGTCATAGGTGTCCTTCGGCGCCTTCGCCAGGATATTTTCCAGTTTTAGCAGGCGGATATTCTTCTTCTGTGTCAGGATGCCAAGGGCCTCCTCGGTAAAGTCGGGCGCGATGACGATCTCCACAAAGATCTTGTTGATTTCCGCCGCGGTCATCTCGTCGATGGTCCGGTTTGCCGCCACAATCCCGCCGAAGATCGAAACGGGGTCGGCCTTGTATGCCTTGACATAGGCGTCAAAGATATCATAACCGGTGCCCACGCCGCAGGGATTGGCGTGCTTCACCGCTACGACGGCCGGCTCCTCAAACTCCTTGAGGGTTTCCAGCGCGCCGTTGGTATCGTTGATATTGTTAAAGGAAAGTTCTTTTCCGTGAAGCTGGACCGCGCTGACGAGGGCGCCTGCCGCGGGCTTGATCTCTTTATAGTACCAGGCCTTCTGATGCGGATTCTCCCCGTATCTCAGCTCCTGCACCCGTTCAAAGGTGAGGGTCAGATTGTCCGGCAGCTCCCCTTCGATCTGTTTCCGCAGATAATCGGAAATCATGGCGTCATAAGAAGCGGTATGCTGGAACACCTTCAGCGCCAGCCTGTACTTGGTCGCATAGGAAACTTCCCCTTTTTCCTCAAGTTCCTTTATAACCTGGCCGTAGTCTTTGGGGTCGCAGATCACCACTACATCCCTGTGGTTTTTCGCCGCGGAACGGAGCATGGTGGGTCCGCCGATATCAATGTTCTCGATGGCGTCTTCCAGCGTCACCGACGGCTTCAGGATGGTTTCTTTAAAGGGGTAGAGATTGATGGCGACGATGTCTATGGTCTCTATCTTAAGATCAGCCAGCTGTTTCATATGGTCCGGCTTCTCACGCATTGCCAGGATCCCGCCGTGGACCGCGGGGTGCAGCGTTTTCACCCTGCCGTCCAGGCATTCCGGAAATCCGGTCACCTCAGAGATGCCGACGACGTCCACGCCGTTGTCTTTCAATCTGGTCGCGGTACCGCCCGTGGAGATGATTTTCACGCCGAGCCTGGCGAGTTCCTGGGCAAATTCAACGACTCCGGTCTTATCCGACACGCTGATCAGTGCTCTCATTTTTATTTCCTCCTCCGGTTCCTGGGGAACCTCATTCATAATATCCTTTATCGGTGCGGCCGAGCCGGCCATCTGTATTTCCAACAGGCCGCGGTATGATCTATTTTTTATAATTTTCCGTCACAGAACAGTTTGATTGCCTGCGGCAAAATACGGTGCTCCACCGTCAGTACCCGGGCAGCCAGCGTTTCCGCAGTATCTCCCGGTTCTACGGGAACCTTTTCCTGCAATATGATTTTTCCGGTGTCCACCCCTTCGTCCACAAAATGGACCGTGGCGCCGCTTTCCGCTTCACCGCCGTTCAGAACGGCGCAGTGCACGCGCTTTCCGTAGAACCCCTTGCCGCAGTACTTGGGGATCAGGGCCGGATGGATGTTGATGATCCGGTTCCGGTAGGCTTGGATGAGCGCCGGACTCAAAATGCTCATATATCCCGCCAGTACGATCAGGTTCGTATCCGCCTCCCGAAGTTTCCGCAGGATCGCATTGTTTCGGTCGTCCTCCTTTGGAAACTGGCCTTTATCGATGCAGACGCCCGGGATGCCGGCCTTTGCGGCCCGCTCCAGCGCATATGCGCCGGGGCTGCTCGATATGACCTGGACAATCCTCGCCTTGTCTAGATATCCGTTTTCAATGTGGTCGATGATGGACTGGAGGTTTGTTCCTCCGCCGGAGACAAGTACCGTGATGTTTACCTTGTCTTTTTTCTGTTCCATTTCATTTCTCCTGACTGACGGGCATTAGGACCGCTTTTGCTATGCGATTGAGACTCCCTGCCTTTTGACGATCTCTCCGATCACCGATGCCTGCTCCCCGGCCTTTTCAAGGGCGGAAAGGGCCGCGTCCTTTTTCTCCGGATCCACGATCATCATCATGCCGATTCCCATATTGAACGTGGAGAACATTTCTTTCCGCTCGATATTCCCCATCTTCTGAATAGATTGAAAAATCGGGGGAATCTGCCAGCTTCCCAGGCGAATGCCGACTCCCAGCCCTTCCGGTATGATCCGGGGAATATTTTCATAAAAACCGCCGCCGGTGATATGAACGATCCCGTTCACTTCACACGCTCCGAATACGGCGCCGCATGCATTGGCGTAAATTTTTGTAGGAATGATCAGCGCTTCCCCCAGGGTTGTTCCAAGTTCCGGGACGTTATCGTTCACCGACATTCCCAGCTGATCAAAAAACAGCTTCCGGACAAGGGAATACCCGTTGCTGTGGATACCGCTGGACGGGATCCCGATCACGACGTCGCCTTCCTTGATCTTCGAGCCGTCGATCATTTTCTTTCTGTCTACTACACCGACGGCAAAGCCGGCCATATCGTATTCCCCGTCCGCGTAGAAATCCGGCATTTCGGCGGTCTCGCCGCCTACGAGGGCGCAGCCTGCCAGCACGCAGCCGTCGGCGATCCCCTTGACGATATCGGCGACCTTTTCCGCCTCCACCTTGCCGGTGGCGATATAGTCGAGGAAAAACAGGGGCTTTGCGCCCTGGCATAACACGTCGTTAACGCACATGGCCACGCAGTCCTGACCGACGGTATCGTGCCGGTCCATAAGAAACGCCAGCTTCAGTTTCGTTCCGACGCCGTCGGTGCCGGATACCAGCACCGGCTCCTCCATATCTTTCACATCAAGCCGGAACAGGCTGCCGAAACCGCCCAGTCCGGTCAGTACGTTTTCGTTGAAGGTTTTCTTTACATGGGGTTTCATGAGGGAAACCGCCCGTTCCCCTTCCTTCGTATCCACTCCGGCTTCTTTATATGTCAGTTTTTGTTCCGTCATTATGTTCCTCCGTTACGTTATCCACGCGTCTTTCCGGTAACCGTCTTACCAGTTCTGTTGACCGCTGTATCTTTACCGGTTCGTTTTTTGCCCGGTTTATCCGCAAGCCTGCCTGTCAGATTGCCTCTTCCAGGCTGTCGCAGGCCTTGCCGTTCTGTTTCGATAACCCTTCGGGAAGCTCCATGGGATAATCTCCGTTGAAGCAGGCGGCGCAAACCTTGTCCCCGCCCAAGCTTATGGCTTCCATCAGCCCTTCCACACTGAGGTAGCCCAGGCTGTCGGCGCCGATCATTTTGCAGATCTCATCGACAGAATAATTGGCGGCAACCAGCTTATCCGGATTGGGCGTGTCGATTCCAAAGTAGCAGGAATGAGTGACCGGCGGAGAACTCACGCGGACGTGCACTTCCAGGGCGCCGGCGTCCTTCAGCATCTTAACGATTTTACCGCTGGTAGTGCCTCTTACGATGGAATCGTCGACCATGATGATCCGTTTCCCCTTCACGTTGTCTTTGAGCACGTTCAGCTTCAGCCTCACGCTGAGCTCCCGCATCCTCTGGTCTGGCTGTATAAACGTTCTTCCTACATATCTGTTTTTCATGAGGCCTTCCCCGAAAGGGATGCCTGATTCTTCCGCATAGCCGATGGCGGCCACCGTTCCTGAGTCGGGAACCGCGATGACCATATCCGCCTCCACGGGATGTTCCTTCGCCAGGATCCTTCCCGACTGGCTCCTCGCCATGTAAACGCTTTTCCCGTCGATATCGCTGTCGGGCCGTGCCAGATAAACATACTCAAAGGAGCAGACCGCCTTTCTTCCCGCCTTGTTATACCGCAGGGATTTCAGCTCATGATCCTCGATGATAACGATTTCTCCCGGAGCCACATCCCGGACGAATTCCGCGCCGAGCAGCGGGAAAATACAGCTTTCGGAGGACAGCACGTAGCCGCCCTTCATCCTCCCGATGCAGAGGGGCCGGATGCCGTTGGGATCCCTGACGCCGATGAGCTTGCTGCCGCTGGTGATCACCAGCGCGTAAGCGCCTTTTACCAGCTCCAGGGTTTTCACAATGGATTCTTCAATGGTATGCTCTCTGATAAATCTGGCGATGAGCGCCGCAATGACTTCAGAATCGATAGAGGTCTGGAAGATCACTCCCCGATCCTGCATCTCGTCCCTCAAGGCCTCCACGTTGATCAGGTTTCCGTTATGGGCGAGGGCGAGGCTTCCCCCCTTGTGGTATACCACCAGGGGCATCGCGTTTATCGCGTAGCTCTCTCCCGAGGTGGAATATCTTACGTGCCCGATGGAAATGTCCCCCTGCAGCCGGCCTATGATCTCATCGTTAAAAACCTCCTGGACAAGGCCCATCTCTTTATAGTACTGGATCTTGCCGCCCTGGTTTGAAGCGATTCCGGCGCTTTCCTGCCCCCTGTGCTGCAGGGAATGGAGCCCGAAATAGACCATTCTCGCGATGTCGGCTTTCCCCGGCGCATAGACGCCAACCACGCCGCATTCGTCGAAGACCTTCTCTTCATCCAGCTCCCGAAGCTCCCTGTTGATATCAAATTCCTTGATCATTTTCTTCTCCCGTTTTTATGTCTTTACTTTTTAATTCTGGCCAGCACTTCCTGATAGGTTTCTTCAACCTTCCCCATATCTCTCCGGAACCTGTCCTTGTCCATTTTCTCGTTGGTCTTGACGTCCCATAACCGGCAGGTATCCGGTGAAATTTCGTCCGCAAGCAGGATCTCGCCGTCGCAGAGCCCGAACTCGATCTTGAAGTCGACGAGCTTCAGACCTTTGTCAAGGAAAAATTCCTTCAGGGCGTCGTTGACCGCGTAGGCGTATTTTTTCACTATGGCGAGCTGCTCTTCCGTCGCAAGCTCCAGCGCAAGGATGTGGTCGTCGTTGATCAGCGGATCGCCCAGCGCGTCGTTTTTATAGGAAAACTCCAGCACCGTCTTTGCCAGGGGACTTCCCTCTTCGACGCCATACCTCTTGGAAAAGGATCCCGCCGCCACGTTTCTGATGATCACTTCCAGAGGAAGGATCTTAACTGCCTTGACCAGGGTTTCCCGGTCGGAAAGGAGCTTCACCATATGGGTCGGGACTCCCTTCTTTTCCAGCATCTCAAAGATGATAGCCGACATGGTGTTGTTCACAACGCCCTTCTCCGCGATGGTGCCCTTCTTCTCTCCGTTGAACGCGGTGGCGTCGTCCTTATAATCCACGATATATAACTTCGGGTCGTCGGTCCGGAAAACTTTCTTTGCTTTACCCTCATAAATCATTTCCAACTTTTCCATTTTCAAATCCTCCTTAATTTCAATTTAATTATTGCAGGGTTACCCCTTCCTTTCGCGTTTTGGGGCAGTTTTGACGTATTATCCTCTCCC
>DATMXY010000323.1:0-8440 GCA_035561275.1 Anaerovoracaceae bacterium
GATTAATATATTCTCAGCTTTTTGATATGATCTCCAAGCTTCAAGCCCTGAAACTTTTTAAATCGACTTGTTCTACCCCGTCGTTCGAGCTCCTGTGTCTCCCGCTACAGAATCAAATTGGGCAGCCATGTTGAAATGGCCGGGAACAGAACCAGCACTATATTTGCGATAAAAAGAGCGATGATAAACGGGATCAGCATAGGGGTGCACTTCATGATAGAGACTTTACCGATTGCCGCCGCTATAAACAGCGTGCCGCCCACAGGCGGGGTAACGGCGCCAAGCATGCAGATCAGGACAAAGATTACGCCGAAATGCACCAGGTCGATTCCATAGCTTGCGGCAACTCCCGCGAAAGCTGCCGAAAACATGATCAGCATAGGGGTAGTGTCGACAAATATTCCTAAGATAAAGAGAAAGACACACAATGTAACCAGGACTGTCAACGGCGTATGGGCAAAATTTGTAACTGCCTTAGAAACGTTTTCCTGGAAATGGCACCGGACCATGATATCTGCAAAGATCCCTGAAAAACCTACCAAAGCGAGTACTGTGCAGGTTCCCTTTGCCGCCGCCACGATAGAATCCACGATTTGTCTGAAAGAAGTAATGGTACGGTAAAAAAGTCCGACCAGGATTGCCATAATACTGATCAGAACCCCGCCCTCCGTCGGAGTCGCCCAGCCGAATCTCAGAGCGGCGATTATGGCCAGAGGAGCCACCAGCGCCACCCAGCCGTTGGCAAAAGCTCTTCCCACGTAACGAATGGAAAATTTGGAGGTTTCCTGAGCAAACCCTTTTCTCGCGCATACGATTTTCGCGGTGATCATCAGAATGACCGCGATGACGATACCGGGAAGGATCCCCGCAAGAAACAGCGAAACAATGGAAACATTGGTGTAATAAGCATACAGAATAAACAGCGTGCTTGGCGGAATAATGGGACCCAGGGTGCAGGAGGCCGTGACCAGAGCCACCGCGTATTCCGTGGTATATCCCTTCCGGGACATACTTGGGATCAGGACGGAGCCGATGGCCGCCGCATCCGCCGTACCTGAGCCGGAAAGCCCGGAGATCAGCGTAGCCGACAGTACGGTCACATAACTGAGTCCGGCCTTTAAAAATCCCACACAGGAATCGGCAAGGTCAACGATCATTTTTGTGATCCCCGCTCTGTCCATGAGTTCTCCGCCCAGGATAAAGAACGGGATCGCCATCAGCGTATAGGAATTCATACCTGCAAAGGTCTTGGCGGTAATCAAGGTAAACGGAACTCCCATATTAAAGAAAGTCATGATCGCAAGACCGGAAAGCCCTATGCTGAAAGAGATCGGAACTCCCAGAAAGATCAGTCCGATCATAACAACAAATAATACGATTAAAATAACCATCGCCGTCATCTAGCGTACCCCCTCAATTTTTAATGTTTTCCAATCTTTGATATTTTCGTACATCGCCGTAAATGTTTCAAACAGCGTGAGGAGAGCGCCTACCGGTATCGCGAAATAGGGGAAAAACATACTCATCTGCAGCACCGCCGACAATTGATGAGCATTTGAAATAGCCATCGTGAGTCCATAGATCAGGAATATTGCGAACAAGAGCGAAACCAGCAGGAGTATGATCATGTTCAGCACTATTTTTTTCTTTTCTGAAATAACGTCGAGGATCAGCGTGAAGGCAGAGTGATATCCTGTCCTCAGACAGAGCCCCATGATGGTAAACATGGACCATGTCATAGAGAATCCGGTGACTTCTTCCGCCCATACAATTTTCCAGCCGAGTCCGAATGTTCTGTCTACCATTCCAAGCAGAGTTGCCAATACAGCCAGAGCAAAAAATGATCCGGCAACCACGGTTACCGCCTTATCCAATTTCTTTCTGACATTTTCAAGCATAATACCATTCCTCCCAATGATTATCAAATGATTCCGTCAAGGATCAGTTTTTCTACCTCGTCCTTTGTTAAGCCGAGCATTTCTTCATAGACCTCAAAATTATTCTGCCCCAGAGCAGGCGGAATGCGTTTGATTTCTCCTTTGGTTTTATCCATTTTCACCACGATGCCCGGCAGGGCGATCTCTCCGACCCCCGGGTATTCACGGTATACAATCGCATCCCTGTGTTTGATCTGCGGATTTTTGACGATGGCTGCCACATCCATGACGGGAGAGCAAGGGATTCCGGCTTCCACCAGAATGTTTTCCAATTCCTCCGTGGTATAGTCCGCCATCCATTTCAGGACGATTTCTTCCACTTCTTTGATCCGCTTCATTCTCTCCGTTGCCGTGCAGTATTCCGGGCGCTCGTTCAATTCCGGCTGTCCCATGACCTTCGTAAGGCTTTTGAACAGCGGGTCCGTTCCCGCGTGCATATAAATGTAGCCGTCCTTTGTCTTGAAGAGATTTGCCGGTCCGGTGACATTATCACGGTTTCCGCGTCTCGGCTGAACGACGCCGGTTTCGACATAATTGGGAATCGCCGTGGCCAAAATCGAAACGATACTGTCAAGGAGCGAAATGTCCAGAAACTGCCCTTCCCCGGTCCGCTTCTGGTGGTAAACCGCACATACCGTTCCGAAGGCGGCGTAAATCGCCGTGGTGAAATCCGCGACCCAGGTACCGGTAAGCAAAGGATCTCTGCCTTCTTCCCCGGTTACGCTCATCAGCCCGCCCATGACCTGGCCGATGCAGTCAAACGCGGCCCTGTCCCTGTAAGGCCCGTCCTGCCCGAAACCGGAAATCGACGTTACGACCAGGGATGGGTTCAGCTCGTGCAGCACTTCTTTCGTCAATCCCATTTTATCCAGAGTGCCGGCCCTGAAATTTTCCACTAAAACATCGGCTTTCTTGATCAGACCCTTCAGCAGCCCGATTCCTTCCTGATTCCTGAAATCAAGTGTGATGCTTCTCTTATTTTTATTGTATTGCGTATAATAGAGGCTTACCTTTTCCCCGCCTTCCTTGCCGGCAAAAGGAATCATTCCTCTGGAATCTTCACCGCTTCCTTTCTTTTCGATTTTGATTACATCGGCGCCCATATCAGCCAGCAGCATGCTGCAGTACGGCCCCGCGATGAAACGGGATATATCCAGCACTTTTATTCCATCCAAGGCTCCCGCCATCAAACAACCCTCCTTACCAGTTCAAGTTTGCAACAACCATCTTTACCAGTTCAAGCTTGCCGCTTCCTGTGTGATTCTTGCCTCTAAAAATTTCTTTTTCGGATCAATAACCCTTCGGATCAATTCTAAATCTTCCGCGGTGGGAGGCTCCGTTTCCGGTACGTTCCGCGGGATGATCAGGTGAAATCCCGTGTTTTCAACGACTTCTTCCAGCGTTATCCCCGGATGGATGCTTTTCAGCCTCATTCTCCCCGATTCCTCATCAAAGTCCATGACGGCTTTATTGGTAAGCACCAGATCCGGTCCACCTCCCGGCAGACCCTTCCGGTTCTCGTTTCCCGCGCAGGAAATAAAGTCCACATGCTCTACCAGAGTCCTTCTATTATGCGGCACCGTTACGCAGATGCGCTTTGCGTACGCGCCGTGGTCGGTCTGGGCAAGACAGCCCGGCAGCCTGACCTTCATGTTGTCTTTCGTTCCGATACGCCCGATGTTCAGATTCCCGAAGATGTCGACCTGTGCCGCCGAGGCGAATGAAATGCCCACTTTTCCGAGGCGGAAAATGCCCAGGGCATCCTCCAGCGGGATCTGGCTTCTGCAGGGCCAGTAGATCAGGTCATATTCCCAGTTCGCGTCGGGAACATATTCGTCGTCCAGCAGAGGATCCAGTACCGGCCCGATCATGAAGGTCGCATTGGGCGCGTGCTTATGCTGTGCCAGACAAACTCCCACCGTAGGCATGCCTACAGCCATAATCCAGGCTTCCCCTCCGGTTCCGATCCCGACAAAATTCATCTCATCATCCCGGACATGCCTTGACGCTTCCACAGCCAGGAGTTCAGCCAGCGTGTATCCTCTGTCCATGATTCCCTCCCTTTGCGGGTCTGCACAGCTTCTTCAAGCTTTCCATACCGCCGCACTTCTCAATATAATTTTCGTGTTCAGGACATGAAAACACGTATTTATGCAGATATTCCTGAAATTTTTCATGGGTTTTGCTGTAATCCCGATACATGCGTCCGTGTTCCAGGTCGAAATCGTATAAGGTATCGCAGGAGTTCGGATGCGCTCCGAAGGGGATCTCCACCACTGCGTCGACAAAGAACTTCGGGAGCATGGTCCATGTCGGATTCTGGATCACGATGGATTCATCAACGATTTCCTCCACGGAAACGATTACCTTTTTCGCCGATTTTGCGATCAGGATATCGCATTCATTATCCATCATCCGAATCTGATCGAACTGTATGTTGCCGAACTTGTCCGCCCTGTGCGCATGAAGAATGGCGACATCGGGATGGAAAGCTTCCATCGCCACGTATTCCTCCCCGGTGAACGGACAGGTGACGATCGTCTGAAACTCGGGGTTTTCCATAATGCTGGTGTGCAGCGGCACTTTCGATATGCAATATGTGTTTCCAAAGGCTGCCGCCCGGAACTTGTCTTTCGCGCAGGTCTCGCTCAGGTCCACAAAGCGCACCTGTCCACCCTCGACGCCCCGGCGGAAATTCATTGCCATTCCGAATTGGAAGAGTCCGCAGTAAGAGGACCAGGCCTCCTTCACGCAGCCCGCGCCGATCAGCAGGTCGTAATCCATGCCGGCCGACCAGCTGTACAGAGTCAAATCTTTCTTTTTCTGCCTTGCGATTTCCCTGACAAGGGCCATTGGCGCCCTTCTGATCAGAGAGCCGCCGATGGCGACCTTATCGCCGTCGTTGATCCATGCGACGGCATCCCTGGCAGAAAACTGTTTCGACTTTCTTTCAGGCATCCGTTCCACCTCATTTCCTTAATCGGCTAATGTTGCAGGCTCCTGTGTTATGTTGGCGTTCAGCCATTTTCTTTTCGGGTCGACACGCTCCCTGATCAGTTTCAGCTGTTCTTCCGTAGGAGGCTCCGTCGTCACAATATAATCGGGGATATCCAGGGCAAAGCCCGTGTTGTCGATCACTTCCTGCAGGGTAACCCCCGGATGCAGGCTCTTCAGCCGCATTTTCCCGCAGCCGTTGAAATCCATCACCGCAAGCTCGGTAAAGATCAAAGCCGGGCCGCCTCCCTTGAGTCCTTCCCTGTGTTCGTTCCCGCAGCCCGAAATATAATCCACATGTTCGACAAAGGTCTTTTTGTCGTGCTTTACAATAGCGAAAACCCGCTTTGAGAACGCGAAATGATCCGGCTGCGCCAAAGAGCCGGGCAGACGGACTTTCGGCTTATGATAGTCGCCGATGCATGAGATGTTGGCGTTCCCGTACTGGTCGATCTGCGCGCCCGAAACAAAGCCGATTCCCATTCTCCCGGCTTTAAAGACAACGTGGGAATCATATACGGTGGTCTGGGATCTGCAGGGCCAGTGGATCAGGTCGTATTCAAAATTGGTTTCCGGTATATAATCGCTGTCCAGCAGGGGGTCGATGATCGGCCCAAACATGATCATGCAATCCGGCGCATGGGATAACTGGGCCAGTCTCACCGCCACGGCAGGAATCCCTACCGCGCGGATATAGGCCTTTCCGCCGGTTCCGACGCCCACGAAGCACATATCGTCATTATATATATGCCGTGATACCTCCGCGGTCAGCAGCTCTTCGATTGTGTATTTCTCCATATTCGTATCCTTTCTGTTAAGACGACAGGAATTATTCACCGTGAAAAGATTTTGTAATCTTCTTTAAATGTTCCTCTCCGATCTTATCCAGATAACCTTTCCAGTCTCCGGTGTCATAGACGTATTCATGCATGTATTTCTGAAACCCTTCCCGGGTGCCGGAGCATTCCTGGTAATACCGGGCATGCTCGATGTCGAAAAGATACCGGCAGTCGCAAGAATTGGGATGCGCCCCGTAAGGGGCTTCCACCACATAGTCCACGTACATCTTTGGAAGGACGGTAAGATCGTTGGTTGCAATGACCTCTTCTTCGCTTACGATCTCTTCTACGGATACGATAACCTTTCTCGCCGCCTTGGCCATAAAGATATCCGTTTCATTGTCCATCATGCGCCGCCTGTCAAACTGCACATTGCCGTATTTATCCGCTCTGGCGGCATGGAGGATCGCCACGTCGGGATTCCATGCCGCCATCGCCGTATATTTTTCACCGGTAAACGGACAGACAATATCCTTTTGATATTCTTCATTCACCTTCATTCCATTGTTTAAAGGGGTCTTTGATATTGCAAAGGTCAGACCCTGATATCCCGCGTACAGGCGGTCCATCACCGTCGTTTCGCTGTGCTCGACCCAGCGGATCTCCTGGTTCTCGCACGCGCGCCTGAAATTTTTGCACAGGCCCACGTTTGCCAGTCCGACATAGGAAGAATTCGCCTCTTTCACGGTTCCGCAGCCGATCAGCATATCGAAATCGATTGAGTTATTCCATCCGTATAAGGTGAGATTCTTTTTTTTCTGCCGGATAATTTCATGTATTAAAGCCATTGGGTGTCTTCTGATCAGGGAACCGCAAATCAGCAGTCCCGAGTTGTCCTCAATGGTTTCAACTGCTTCCCTGATTCCGACCAATTTGATTTTTCTCTCGCCCACCGTTATTTCTCCTTTCACCAGTCAGCAGTGTGGATTCAAATCGGCTTATCCGATTTGATCGCCGTCGTTAAAACGCTTCCGGCCATACGGTAAAGCTGCCGTCCAGTTTCACTTCTATCATATACGGACAATCGCTCTGTCTTGCTTTCCTGAAAGCCTCCGGCAATTCCTGCGCCGTTCTGACGATGGCTCCGTCACACCCCAGCGCTTTTGCCACATTGACGTAATCAATGCTTGTAAAATCAACGCCGATATATCTTGGTTTTCCTACTTTAAACAATTCTTCCTGCCTGATATTTCCGTAAGCGTCATCGTTCACTACCAGCACGATGATCGGCAGCTTTTCCCGCGCCATGGTCTCCAGCTCCGCCAGCGTCATACCAAGGGAACCGTCTCCCAATAAGGCGATTACCTCCTTCTCCGGCGAGGCGGCTTTGGCCCCGATGGCGGCCGGGATTGCAAATCCCATGTTTCCAAAGTTGACCGGCTTCATATACGTGATATTTTCAGGCAGCTTCATAAGATGCGTCCAGGCTCCGGGATTGCCGGCGTCAATGGTCAGAACGCTGTTTTCTTTCAACAGTTTTTCCAGTTCAGCTACCAGAGCGACCGGCGGTACCGGCGTAGCTCCCTTGTCGGCAATGGGGCCGGAAAAAACCTGCTTTTCCCATTCTGCTCTTCTGCGGAAAATGTCATCCCGAAATTCCAGGCTGCCTTTATAACCGGCTTCTTTTAAAACTGCGGATACCGCGGCCAGAGACTTTTTCGCGTCGCCCACAAGTCCGACGGAAATCGGATAGTGCCTTCCGATGTTTTCCGGTACGATGTCTAATTGAATAATATTCTTTGCCTTTATGGTCCAGCGGTTGGTATTGATTGCGGACAAGGTTGAACCGATCAGCACGATACAGTCCGCTTCCTCAATGACCGCTTTCGTTACCACGCTTCCATGCCTGCTGCGCGGGCCTGCCAGATTTTCAAAACTGCCGGGGATGGTGCCGATTCCGTTATACGTTGTAACGATCGGCGCGTTTGTCACTCTGGACAGCTCCATAACTTCCTCGGAAGCATCCGCCAGTTTGACGCCGTTGCCGCACCAGATGCACAGTTTTTTACTCTGCTTGATCTCTTCCGCAGCCGCCAGGATATCTTCCTCGTAAGGCTTTGTCCTTGTTTTGACACAGTAGCTGGCCGGATCCGCGTATTCATAGGGGGCCGTCTGATTCTCGACGACATCCCGGTACAGATCCACAACCACCGGTCCGGGTCTTCCCGTCGTCGCGACCCTGTACGCTTCCCTCATGGCCCATACGATATTGCTCGCCGCCCTTACCGGTATATACTCTTTACAGATGCTTGAAAAAAGAGCTTCATGGTTGCTTTCCTGCGCGTCTCCTTTCCCTGCGTCCGGCAGCTTGTTCTGAAATATGAGCGCGATCACCGGACTGGAGTCTCTTAACGCGCCTCCTAATCCGGTAATCAAATTCGTAGCGCCGCATCCCGTCGTGGCCAGACAGATCCCGGGTTGGCCGGTCAGGCGGCCCCAGCCGTCCGCAGCGCACGCGGCGCCGTTTTCATGACGTGTATGAATAAACCTGATGTCAGTATCATAAATCGCATCGGTTACGCTTAACGTCTGTCCTCCCGGAATGCCAAATACAACTTTTGCTCCAAACTCTTCCAATACCTTGACAACCAGTTGCCCTCCCTTATATTCAGATTGCAATGTCAATACCTCCTTTTGTATTATTATTATCATATTTAATAGTATAATTAT
>DATMXY010000324.1:0-4451 GCA_035561275.1 Anaerovoracaceae bacterium
CTGAATATTTGTCAGGTTTTTTTATCAATCCCGGTATGATCTTCCGATAAACCGTCGCTTAAGAAACTGAAGACCGGCGCCTGCGTTCAACTCCATGACAAACAAGCCGGTTATCAGCAGCGCGGCGCCCACGTAGGCCCTGGGAGCAAGCACCTCGCCCGCCAGAAAATATGCGACGACCCCTGCAAATACCGGTTCCAGTGTAAAAATAACGCCCACATGGGACGCGCTTGTGTACTGCTGTGCCAGCGCCTGCACGATGAATGCGATCCCGGTGCAGAAAACCGCCAGGAACAATACGGAAGCCCAGGCTTCCTTTGAATGCGGCAGAGCGGGGGTTTCCACGAAAAAAGAAAGGATGAGATTGAACACGCCGGTGAACCCGAGCTGAAATACGCCTAACTGGAAGGCATTGATCTCTTTTCCCCTGACCGCGATCTCCGTTAGCAGCAGATCCACCGCGTAAGCGGCAGCCGCGATCAGACATAAAAGATCTCCCAGCGCCGGCTTCAGTTCATCATTTAAGGAGAGCAGCGCGATCCCGACGAGACACATGACCACAACGACGATGAGCTTTTTTTGCGGCTTTTGCTTTAAAAAGATAAATGCGAGGATCGGCGTGATCACGACGGTCAGCGCGCAGAGAAAACCTGCGTTGGATAACAGAGTATACTTAACGCCAAAGGTGGCGCCGATATAGACGATCATCAGGACAAAGCCTATGAGCGCGCTGTATTTTATGGTCGCCCTGTTGACCGATTTCAGCTTTGGGAAGGCAAAGACAACCGCGATAAAAAAGGCGATCAGAAACCGCAATGCATTCAGGGTAAACGGCTCGACTTCAGCCAGACTGATGTCCATGAGCCAGTAGGATACGCCCCAGAACAGTGCCACAAGCAGCAGCATGAGGTCCGCTTTCATTTGTTTTGTCATATATCATATCTCCGCGATGAACAGTTCCAGTGCCAGGGAAGGTTCCAGCAGTCCGGTCTTGATGCTTTTATCGATTTCATAGGTTCCTTGCAGGATCTTTCTGAGTTGGGGGATGGAGTGCTTTTCTGCAAAGGATGCGGCTTTTTTGATCCGGAATTCATGAATGCCAAGTATTTCTTTCATTTCCGGGAACGACTTCCCTTCCTCCCTCATTTCCTTCACCGACAGAATGATTTCGAAATGAGAGCAGAGCAGAGCCAGCAGCTTGTACACCTGCTCTCCGGAAGTCAGCAGGTTGTGGAGGATCCGGTATGCCTCGTCCTTGCGTGCCCTTCCCAGAGAGTCGATCATGGCGAAAACGTCGGTGTCCATATTCCCGGAAACGGTTTTTTCCACGGCCTCCATGCCGATCTCCGCGCCCTCGTTATAGGCGATGGCCTTTTTAATGTCGTTCTCCAGGTTGTACAGCGTATAATCCGTATCCTTGTCGTAATAACCCGAGGCTTCGACGAGCCCTGCCACCACCGACGGCCTGGCAATTTTTCCCGCCTCCCGGAATCTTTTTTCAATATATGATTTTAAGGATTTTTCATCCAGTTCCCCGAATTCGTAGACGCCCCCCGCTTCAGAAATGGCCTTGAACACCTTTTTCCGCTTGTCGGCGCCGCAGGAGGTAATGATCAACAGGCAGTTTTCAGGAATATGCTTCAGATAATTGATGAGCAGACTTTCCTCCTCTTCGCCGAAGCCCTTGGTCTTCCCTTCCTCCAGCAGCTTGAAATCCCGGATCAGGACCACCCGCCGCTCGGAAAGGAAGGGCAGGGTCTCGCAGTCGTTCCTGATTTGTTCAAAGATGGCCGAGGCGCCGTCGATCCTGGAAAAATCCATATCCCTGCAGGCTTCGTTTACGTATTTGTGCACCAGCATATCCACAGCCCAATGGATCAGGAATTCCTCCCTGCCGAAAAGAAGCAGCAGATTCTTCACACTGTTGCTCCTGACGTCCTTGTCTATTCTTTTATATGCATGTTCTCCCCCGGCATTACTTTTATTTGCCATGCTTTTCCCTCATACCGCAAGCGTCAGTCAGGGATTGTGACC
The DNA here is from genome assembly GCA_035561275.1 of Anaerovoracaceae bacterium. Lineage (GTDB taxonomy): Bacteria > Bacillota > Clostridia > Peptostreptococcales > Anaerovoracaceae > Anoxybacterium. Next base: position 2,035 of record DATMXY010000324.1, read on the forward strand.
TGCCACTGACGCCGTTGATTAAAAATAACAGCCCCGCTTAAATCGTTTCTATAAATGATTATACCATTTTTCAGGCATTTTTCAATGACGGAAGAATGAGGGTGCCCGTAATTATTTTTTCCCACCTGGAATACGGCGGCTTCCGGATTGACCGCGCCGAGAAACGCATTCCCCGTCGAATACCTGCTGCCGTGATGGCCGACTTTCAGGACGTCGACGTCGAGAGCCCCGGCATCGTCTTCATAAAGGCCGAGAACTTCCTGTTCTCCTTCAAAACCCAGATCTCCCGTCATCATGACAGTTATTCCCCGGTAGTACACCTTCAGGAGCAGGCTGCTCCGGTTCTCATCCGCATCATCTGAGATAAGTTTTCTGTATTCCTCTTCCGGATGCTCTTCCGGATACAGCACATCGATCCAGACGTCCTTTTCGATCCGGATCCGGTCACCGGCGGCAAGATAGAGCATATCCTCACTTTCCAGACCCGTATCGGCCAGTATTTTCCCCTCCCGCAGCCGGTTCGCTTCATAGGTCCCGAACTGCCTAACCTCCATTTTTCCCGCAAGCTGCGCAATGCCCAGAAAATGGTCTTCATGGAGATGGGTCGCGATGGCGAGATCTACGGACCCGACCCCGTTTTTCAGAAGGTAGGGAAGCAGGATCTTTTCCCCGACATTGTAATTCTGGCTGCCGCCTCCGTCGATGAGGATGTTCCTCCCTTTCGGCGTCCGGATATGCAGGCAGTCTCCCTGCCCCACATCCACAAAGACCAGCGCCGCGTCGCGGCAGCTTGTGTCGGCCGCCAGCGACATCGGCAGGGATAGGATCAGGATCAGGCAGCAGCATACCGCCATGACCTTCCTGCGTTTTCGCTGATAAAGGATGCGGAAGAATTCCGACGTAAGGAAGAAGAAGAATCCATAAAAGACCAGCAGTGAAAAGACGGAGGGGCTTACCGTATTGAAGAATCCGATTCCCGGCAGAAAGAAAAGCTCGTTGAGCCAAAGCATGGCGTTGACGAGCAGCTCCGCAGCCATAGCGCCGGTACCGAACATGGCCGTGCCGAAGAATGTATCATAGAGAAAAGACAGTGGGATCAGGCAGATCCCCAGGGGAATGATGATCCCCGAAATAGCGATGACAGGCATATTTATAAAGAAGGAGGCGATGGAAAAGTAGTTGAACAGGTATGCCGTAACGGGCGCCATGCCGATCTGGATAATCAGCAGCGGCGAAAATAATCGAAGCCCTTCCGCCAGCAGTATGCCGGCCCCCTTTTCTTCCATGATATCGATCCTCCTGCTCACCCAGGGGAGCAGCGCCGCAAGGCAGAATACCGCCAGATAGGACAGCTGAAAACCCGCGTTGAAGAGATAGAACGGATTTACCAGCAGCATGCCCAGGGCGCTTGCGGCGGTACAGGAGAGAAAGTCGTACCGCCGGTATGTCACCTTGGAAAACATATGGATGAGAATCATGACCGCCGCCCGGACCACGGAAGGCGAAAACTCCGAAAGCGCCGCATAAAAGACCAGTATCAGCGCCGCAAACAGATAGAAGCCTTTTGTTTTCCGGTTGCCCAGCAGCCGGCCGATAAACAGGTAGACGATGCCCGCATGGATGCCCGAGACGCTGAGGATATGGGCGATCCCATTCTTCTGAAAGGATTCGTAAACGTCGTCGCCGATAAAGCTGACGTCCCCGAACAGCATTCCGTTCATAAGGCCGAAGGCCTCCGGCGCCATTTCCTTTTCAAGCCGATCCAGAAAGCCGTATTTTAGCCGGGCCGTCAAAGTAAAAAAAAGATAGGAATTTTTCGGTTCAAAATGGATCTGTCCGGCATTGCTTTGAAGGATCACCCTCACGCCTTTTGTTTTCAGGTATAAGCGGTAATCAAAGAGCCCGGGATTCCGCCGCTCTGAAGGAAGCGTTACTTCCCCCCTGACTGTCGCCCATTTGCCGACATATTCCGCAGGATCGCCCATCGCGCCTTTGACCTGTACCAGCCGTTTTCCCGCGCCTTCTGACGTAATGAGCATCTGCCAGTAGTTCTCATCTTTTCTGTGGACGGTAACGACCCGCCCTTCCGCAGCACAGGTTTTTCCGACAACCTGTTCCAGAGGATCCATATGATGTTCCGCCAGATAAAAATATACGCTTCCCAGCAGCGCCGCCAATAAAAAAAGGAAAGTCAGCCCCAACGCTTCCCGTTGCCGGCTTAACAGCCCCTGCGCTTCCCGCTGCCGGCTCAACAGCGCCGCCGCCAAAATACCTCCAAAAATCAAAAAATGGAACGGCGACCGGTCCAGATGGTACTCCAGGGCAATTCCAAACGTAAATGACAGAAAAAGAAATATGACAGGTCTTCTCACAGCGATCTCCTACCGGCCCTCTTTCTCTCTCATTCATATTATTAC
>DATMXY010000325.1:0-2749 GCA_035561275.1 Anaerovoracaceae bacterium
ATTAATTTCAACCCAAAAAAAGAAACCGCGGCAATTTACCGCGGTTGACCGGCAGTCAAGAAAAACCTATTATGTTGCCGGATGTAATTTAATAGGTACCGGCTCACCCAGAGCCATCCCGTCCGGCGACACATCGCAGTCGTAAGCAAGGATGACGACGCCCCTGTCATAGGCCTCCCGAAGAGCCTCGCCGAATGCGGGGTGGGTTTCGTCGTTTGGTTCAAAGTGGGCGACGCCTCTCATTTGGATCACGAAAATGATATAGGCCGCAAACCCGCTGTCCAGAGCACGGCACAATTCCCTGACATGCCTGGCACCCCGTTCCGTCGGGGCGTCGGGGAACCGGGCGACGCCGTCATCCTCTAACGTAACACCTTTTACTTCAATGAACGCCTTGGTTCCCTTCCGGTCCTCAACATAAAAATCAAACCTGGATGAACCAAAGGTTGTTTCAGGTTTGATCCGGATGAGCGGAAATTCCAGTCCGGGCAGGACAAGGCTGGCGGCGGCAAGGCCCTCCCTCACGACCCGGTTGGGAGCGAGAGAGTCTATATTCACGAGCCGGATACCGGATTCTGCTCTGCCGTCTTCCTTTTCAACGGCAATCATGGAATACCGGGTCTTTCTGTTATTCCGGATGTCTCCCCGATCCTCAAGAAAAATCCTTGCGCCCTCCAGCAGGAGTTCTCTGCATCTGCCTGTATTTTTCACATGTACCGTGTGCTTGTCCCCGCCAATTACGGCGCGTGCGACAAAGCGGTTCGGCCTGGACAGGAAAATCGCTTCTTTTATATCTTGATATTTCATCTGTAGTATTGCTCCTTAAATGTTAACGCTTTGTTACAGTTCGAACTGCTTTACTATGCCCGCCGTCATGACATCCGCCATATCCAGGGCCTGTTCCTCGATCATGTCAAATATGGCGACTTCTCTGGCGTGGTCTCCCGCTAATCTGGCCAGTACTTCGTCCGTCGTCATTCTCAGGTGGTCATACAAAAGATTTCTCCATTCGGCCTCGGACCATAAGGGATTGATGCCTGCCAAAAATGCCGCAATCTGGTCTGCATTGTGATACCATAATCTCGAATAATGTTCCACGGCCTCTGTATTCTGCTGTTTCGCGCTGTTTACAACGGATGCGGCAGTTGTGAGATGCTCTTCCAGAAGGTTTCGAAAGATATCGGCATTTTGCCTGCCATAAAACTTTTCCAGAATATTCGCAAAATCCGTAGGATTTCGAAGCAGGCGATCTGTTGTTACATCAAGATCGGAAAGCTCCGCCAATGTGCTGACAATAAACAGCCTCGTCCAGAAAACGTGCTGTTCCCATAGCTTCCGAAGATCGTTCGACAAATGCATCCCATCGTAATTTGTCCATCTGTTTACAATTACTTCAAACATAATACACATCCCCCTGCAAATAAATTATCATTACATGATATGCATTATGATTCGCTTTAGACGTATCAATCTTTAAAACCTGACGGTTTGCTTACGGGCGGAATCTCTGCAGCATCCCCTGCGCCATGTAATCGGATATTTTTAAGGCCTGAGTCAGAAGATCGTCAAATATATCCAGTTCTTTCGTGTAATCGCCCTCCAGCCTCGCCACCAGGTCGGCGAGCATCATCTCGATATAATCGTATAGGAGGTCACTCAATTGTTCCTGATTCCAGAATGCGTTGATGCTGACCAGATAAGCGGCGATCCGACTGGCGTTGTTATACAAGTTTACCGTCTCCTGGTTGACTGTTTGGACATTATTGTTTTTTTCCGCTGTGATCAATGCCTCCAGCGTTGAAATATGTTCCTCCAGCAGTTCCCTGAAAGAATCCGCTTCCTGTGGCTCGAAATATTGGCCCAGCAATGCCGCGAACGCTTCCGGCAAATCCGCCAGCCGGTCTGTAATGGCCTGGATATCGCCAAGGTTTGCAGCGGTGCTGACGATCAGAGACCTTGACCAGATCGCCAGTTGGGTCCACAGCTGCCGGAGGCTGCCGATCAGCGTCAGTTGTTCGCTTTCAAGATATTCCGTTAAGTTTGGCGTACCGGGAAGGGGCACGGGTACGCCGGGGATCGTCATGCCGGGCTGAGGGATATTCGGTGGCGCCGGCGGGCTGATCTGATTTCTGTATACCATTTCTCTCACATACTCCTTACTCCAAAATTTTTTCAGAAGACGGGGAATATTTCCGCCTTGTTATAAATATGCAAGAGTAGCGCCTTTCATTCTGCGTTCCCTTTTAGTTTTACCCGTATGGCAATGAGCCGTTTTACATCTTCAAGCACCGCTCTGTCCGTCACCTGGATCATAAGCCAGCGTCCGCCGCAGGAAAACGCGGTCTTCCGATAGAGTTCCTGCAGGTAAGGCGTAAGCAGCCCCAGCGTCATGGCTGCTTCCGCCTCCGCCTCCTCCTTCGCTCCGATCACCACCAGGGCGATAAAAAACCCTTCCATGGGATACAGGGTGCAAAGGGATTTTCCACCCTTTTGATATTTCACATTCCAACCCGGCTGCGCCGAGCACTTGCTGAAGGTCATTTTCGAAGGCACACGATAGGCATCCTCCAGATAACTCTGCAGATCCTCCCAGAGCGGGACCGCTTTTCCGATAAAAGCTTTGATATTGTCGTCGTCGGGCTCCTGAGCGATACTGTATAAAAGACTCCATTCCATTTCCTGTTCCCCTTTCCAAACTGTTATTCCGCAATGATCTGAAAACCATTATATCACATTAGAAACTTTAAGG
>DATMXY010000326.1:0-10033 GCA_035561275.1 Anaerovoracaceae bacterium
CTCCAACATATGGATTTATACAATAACATAGCGTCGATTGACAGGATACCGTACGGTTTGTCAATCGATGTTAATGCAGGTCAATCGATGTTAATGCAGGTCGATCGATGCCAGGGCTTGCCGGAACCAAATCCCTGACCAGCAAGCCCTATGTACGCATTGTTTTCAAGTCAGTAATTTTCACAGTTTACCTGGTAATATCCTTTCGGGTAACCACAGACCGGACAGATTTCCGGAGCGCATCGATCCCAGACGAGATTCCCGCAGTTAAGGCATAACCAGACGATTTCCTCCGTTTTGCAGAAAACCATACCCTGTTTGATGTTTTCCGCAAGCTTTTCAAACCTTTCATCATGATGATTCTCAATGGCACGGACGCCTTCGAACAACCCGGCAATATCAAAATAGCCCTCCTTCCTGGCTGTTTCGGCATATTCCCTATACATGTCCTTCCATTCAAAACTTTCTCCGGACGAGGCTTCCCGTAAATTTTCAAGAGTGGAGGGCACTTCGCCGCCATGCAAGGCTTTCAGCCAGATTTCCGCGTGTTCTCTTTCATTTCCCGACGTCGCCTCAAATATATCGCCGATTTGCTCATACCCGTCTTCCCATGCCTTTCGGGCATAGATTGCATACTTCCCGCTCGCGCTCGTTTCTCCCTGAAACGCTTTTTTTAAATTCTTATACGTTTCGCTTTGCTCAAATTTCATGCTTATGCCTCCCTATTGATTTTCTTTTTTCTGAAACAGCCAAACAACTTATACTATGAAGTTCATTGAAATTTATTTCTTATTAAATTATATATTTTTATTGACAGTTGATTTTTTTCATTTTATACTACAGGCAACTAGATTGAACGGAAGAATTCCAATCCGGCTGAAGCCGGGGAATTCCCGTATGGCGCCTGCCGACATTTGCTTCGCAAATGGGGCTAGGTGCGTAAAACCGTTGATTGAGAAGAGTACGTATGGATCTTCATTTCACAGAGAGCCGCTGACGGTGGAAATGCGGTAATTGGAACCAGGCCGAATGGACTCATGAGGGCAGGACGAAATCAGCTGCGTAAGCGGCTGGTAGTAGTGCCTGACGGGATCTCCGCCCGTTATAAATGGAGCATGTATGTTAGTACATGAAACGAGTGGGCGCTTGCGCCAATCAGGGTGGTACCGCAGAAGTATAGCTTTTGTCCCGGAATAGTTCCGGAACGAAAGCTTTTTTATTTTCGGAATGATACGGCGGGCCGCAGCCCGGGAACGGATTTGAAGAAAGAAGCAGGGTCAAATAATAAGATTTGACCAATTGCGCAAAATTAGCAAGTAGATTTGCGAACAAGCAAAGAATGAAAGGAGAAAAGAACAATGAATAAGATTCCGCACAGATTGTATTTGACTGAGGACCAGATGCCGACACAATGGTATAACCTGAGGGCCGATATGGAGAACAAGCCCGACCCCATCATGCACCCGGGAACCATGCAGCCCGTGGTTCTTGAAGATTTACTCCCGATCTTCTGCGAAGACCTGGCGAAACAGGAATTGGATTCCGAGACCCGCTATTTCGATATTCCGGAGGAAGTACAGGATGTGTACAAGGTCTATCGGCCTTCTCCGCTGGTTCGCGCCTACAACCTGGAAAAGGCGCTGGATACGCCGGCGAAGATCTATTTCAAGTATGAAGGCAACAATACCTCCGGCAGCCACAAGCTGAATTCCGCCGTCGCTCAGGCTTACTACGCAAAGAAACAGGGCCTTGCCGGGCTCACCACGGAAACAGGCGCCGGCCAGTGGGGCACCGCCCTTTCCGAAGCCTGCGCGTACTTCGGACTGCCGCTCACCGTCTTTATGGTAAAGGTCTCCTATGAGCAGAAGCCGTTCCGGAAAGCCGTCATGGAAACCTTCGGCAGCACCGTCATTCCCAGCCCCAGCAGCACCACCAACGTTGGCCGGCAAATACTGGAGCGCGATCCGAATTCTACGGGAAGCCTTGGCTGCGCTATTTCCGAAGCCATTGAAAAAGCGGTGACGTCACCGAACCACAGATATGTCCTCGGCTCCGTGCTGGCCCAGGTCCTCCTGCATCAATCCGTCATCGGCCTGGAAACAAAGCAGGCCATGGAGATCCTCGGCGAATACCCCGACGTCATCGTTGGGTGCGCGGGCGGCGGCTCCAACCTGGGCGGCCTTATCGCCCCCTTCATGCAGGATAAGCTCACGGGAAAGGTAAATCCGAGGATCGTCGCGGTGGAACCGGCATCCTGTCCGTCCTTCACACGGGGCAGATATGCCTACGACTTCTGCGACGTGGGAAGGATCACGCCCCTGGCAAAGATGTACACCCTGGGATGCGATTTCAAACCGTCGGCCAATCACGCCGGAGGCCTGAGGTATCACGGAATGTCCCCGATCCTCTCCAAGCTGTACCATGACGGTTATATGGAAGCCGTTGCGGTGGAACAGACCAAGGTATTCGAAGCGGCGACCCTGTTTGCGAAGATCGAAACCATACTGCCCGCGCCGGAATCCGCCCACGCCATCCGCACCGCCATCGACGAAGCGCTGAAATGCAAGGAATCGGGCGAGGCCAAAACCATCCTGTTCGGGCTTACCGGTACCGGATACTTTGATATGAACGCATACGCTTCCTATACGGACGGGACCATGTCGGACTATATCCCCACCGACGAAGATCTGAATAAATCCCTGTCGGCACTCCCAAAGATCCCCGGGATCCAGGAATAGAGCCAAGTCATACGCCTAAAAGAATGATTGGAACCGGGAAGGTATCTCCTTGCAGAGAATGCCTTTCCGGTTTTTTTTCTGAAAAACCGGCCGTGGATATGATCCGGCCGGTTCATTTTTTTCCATCAAACCGTCATTTAACCGTCACATATGAAACTTACTCCATTCACAGAGGGCGTTTATCCTAAGAAAAGAAACAAAACAACGGGAGAGGAGTTGAAACGCATGACGACAGAAGTTTTTAACCGTTATGAAAATAAATATTTTATATCCGAGATCGCGCTGAACAGGATCCTGTCAGAAATCGAACAGCATATGGAACCGGATAAATTCAATCGGGGCAGGAAGACCTACTCCATCAGCAACATCTATTATGACACAGCCGACGACTACCTGATCCGCACCTCTCTGGCGAAACCGAAATACAAGGAAAAGCTCCGGCTCCGGGCTTACGGGGTACCGGATAAAAACGGCATGGCCTTTCTTGAGATGAAGAAGAAATGCGTGGGTCTTGTGAACAAACGCCGGACCAGGATCCCGCTCCAGGACGGGTATCGTTTCGTAACTGACGGCGAGATCACGAATCTTTCGGAAGGCATGAACCCACAGGTCTCCAGGGAGATCTCCTGCATGATCCGCCGGTACGGTTCCCTTGAACCAAAGGTAATGATCGCCTACGACAGGCTTGCTTTTTTCGAAACCGGCAACTTTGACCTCCGCGTCTCTTTTGATACGAACATCCGGAGCCGCAGAGAAAATCTGAAGCTGGAGAAGGGAAATTACGGATCACTGTTTATCCCGAAGGGAATTTGGCTCATGGAAATTAAAACGGCAAACGCCGTCCCTCTATGGCTGACAGCGATCCTGTCCCGTGAAGGCATTTATAAAACAAGCTTTTCCAAGTACGGCTGCGAGTACAAAAACTATACGCTGAATTTTAAAGAGAATTATTTCTATGCGAAGGAGGATCATTACCATGCTTGATTCCATCACCGCGGCCCTCACCTCTTCAGGGACAGCCCCGCTGGCAGCGACTTCAGACGCATTGATTGCAATGATGCTTTCCCTGATTTTCGGACTTATCATCAGTTTAAGCTATTTAAAAACAAACAAAAGGATAGACTCCCTTCACGGTTTTGCGGTAACGCTGGCCATACTTCCGGTAATCATGGCCGTTATCATCCTGTTTGTCGGCAATGATGTGGCACGCGCGTTTTCCCTGGCGGGGACCGCGTCCATCATCCGGTTCCGGAGCGCTCCCGGAGAGCCGAAGGATATCGGCTTTATCTTCTTCGCTCTGGCGGCGGGCCTTTCCTGCGGCGTCGGACTGTATACGGCAGGGGGTATCTTTACCGTTTTCCTGTCGATCACAGTGCTGATCCTGGAAAAGGTCCGGTTCGGACAGAAGAAAAATCCACCTCAAACGCTGAAAATCACAATTCCTGAAGATCTGAACTATAAGGACGCTTTCACCGACATACTGGAAATCAATACGGAACAGTATGATCTGAAACGGGTAAAAACCACAGAACTGGGTTCTCTTTTCGAATTGAACTATCAGGTGGTGCTCAATAAGGATACTGATGAAAAGCATTTTCTGGATGAGCTTCGGTGCCGAAACGGCAACCTGAGCATCATTCTTACAATGGCTCCCGCCGAATAGGAAACGGCAGGAAATAATTAAAATATGGAAACCGAAAGGGATAGGAGAAGATGTTATGTTAAAGAAACGAAGAAAAAAGCAGGCAATATTGCTGTTTGTCCTGATCCTGCTGACGACGTCCGTCAGCTGCTCGGCGACGCAAACCGAAGACACACAAGCCTTGCAGGAAGCGGAAAACTCTGCTTCCGCAGCCGGGGATTTTCCCAGTGACGCCTTCCTGGCGGAGCTTTCGGAAAAGATCTCATCCATAGAGCAGTACACCGATTATAAAGCGGAGGATTACCAAACCGTCACTTTGGAAGGAGACTCGATAGCCTTCAGCGGAGCCGGGGCCGAAGTGGACGGAGATGCCATTACCATTACAAAAGCCGGTACCTATGAGATCAGCGGCGTTCTCAATGACGGCAGAATCGTCGTTGACAGCGAGGACGACGAAAATGTCCGCCTGATCCTTAATAACGCCGAAATCACCAGCTCCAACGGCCCGCCGGTCTATGTGAAAAGCGCAAAAAACACCATCGTTTCGCTGCCCCCGGGAACGGAGAGCATCCTCACCGACGGCTCCGTAAATACCTATGATGAAGAGGCGAAGGGGGCGCTTTTTTCCGCCGACGACCTGTGGATCAACGGGAGCGGAACGTTAAAGATCAATGCCAATTATAAGGACGGTATTTCAGGCAATGACGATCTTGAAATCACCCAGGCTGAAATTATCATCAATGCGGAGGACGACGGCATCATCGCCAACGATTCCATAGCCGCGGACAATGTGACGATCACCATCGACGCCGCAGGAGACGCCTTTAAGGCCACCAACGATTCCGACACCGAAAAAGGCTATATCGCTGTCGGCAGCGGCGTTTTCGATATCAGCTCCGGCGCAGACGGCTTTCAGGCGGAAACTCTGGTCGTTATCAAAGACGGAAACTTCAATATCGACAGCGTTGACGATTCAATCCATTCCAACGGCATGATCAGGGTGGAAGGCGGAATTTTTGATCTCCAGAGCGGCGACGACGCGCTTCATGCGGATAATTTCCTTTCCGTTACAGGCGGCGACATTAGAATTATAGAATCTTATGAGGGAATTGAGAGCAAGAGCATCATACTGTCTGGCGGAACCATTGACCTGACCGCAAGCGACGACGGCATCAACGTGGCCGGGGGCAACGATGACGGATCCATGGGAGGCAGACCGGGTGAGAACAGATCAGCCGAAAACAGCTCAGGCGAGGCCGTTTCAGCCGAAAGCGGCTATACCCTGACCATAAACGGAGGGGACATCAACATCAACGCTTCCGGGGACGGCATCGACGCCAACGGTTCGGTATATATGACCGGCGGTACTGTTCTGATAAACGGGCCCACTAACAACGGAAACGGCGCTCTGGATTATTCCGGAGTGTTTGAAATCAGCGGAGGGACGCTGCTGGCCGCGGGAAGCTCCGGAATGGCGATGGCTCCTTCTGAAGGATCGGCCCAGTATACCATCTCAAATACCGTCGGATCACAGGCTGCAGGCACAGAAGTCAGGCTGGCCGACAGCTCCGGCAAAACCGTGGCGTCCTTCACACCGGCAAAGGCCTATCAGCATGTAGTCATCAGCTCTCCCGATATCCAGAGCGGAAGCACATATACGCTCTACGCCGGAGACACAGAAATCGCCGAGATCACCGTCTCATCCGCGGTATCGGGAGACGCCGCAAACGCCAGAGGCCCGGGCAGCCAAGGCGGCGGAATGATGCCCGGCGGCGGAAGACAGGGCGGTCCGGACCAGGAGACCTCGCCAGGCGGGATCGGGCAAGGCAGGCCGGACCAAGGAACAACGCCCGGCGGTATGGCGCCCGGCGGCCCCGGTGGAGACGGTTTCCCACCCAACGGCGGCAGTACTCCCCAGCAGCGGGAGACCCCGGAGGAGATCGTGCAGGATAGCGCCGGTCAGCAATGAAGTAACAGAAAAACTTTCCTCAACCAAAAACCTTCCTGACCCCAAATTAGGGCGGGAAGGTTTTTGTAATTGGAAAAACGATGCTACAATCAACTGTTCTGTTCCAGGTACACGGTATTTGCGCCCAGGGTACCCTGCAACGCTTCCAGATAGGCTTCGGACTCATAATAAGTCAGGATCTCCTTCGCTTTCCGGAGCCGCTCGTCATACTGGAATTCCCCGATCACCGATATATTGATGGGATTTGCGATAAAGGCTTCCAGGTTGGCGATCTTTTTCTGAATGAGGCCGACGTCAGTCTTCTGTTTGTTCCTGAGCCGTTCCGCATACCATTCGCTGGACAGAACGGTTTCTTTTTTAAACAGATCGCGCACTTCCGGCGAATCAAGGGTACACCCGTTGTAATCACCGTAAGCCATGATGTGCAGGAGCGCTTTCATCGGCGGGATCGCCTCATCGATGCTGCCGTCCAGGAAATAATTCAGCGCCGCCTTTTTATGGCCGTTGGCGATGTTCAGCACGCCGTCGGCAAAATCGTCAAGGCTTTGTTTTTCAGGTTTCAGGATATCCTCGCTGAATACGGTCTGGGGTTCGTCAAAGATTTTTCCCAGATACTTATAACAGAAAATATCGGTCATGCGATAGCCAAGGCAGCTGGCCGGTATGAGGACGCCGTTATGTTCAAAGTCCTCAACCTTTTCAAAAGAACCCTCCCGGATCAGTTTTTCCGGATTGCGTTCCGATTCTTTCAGCCGGCACCATATTTCAGGGACCAGCATGGAAATATCATGGTCGACCCTGATCTGGGCGCCGATGTGCCCCGCGGGCGTCGTAAACGCGTTGTAATCGCCCAGAACATAGGCCAAGAACGCGTTGTTCAGGTCGTAGACCGGCAGCAGCATGTTGAAGGGGCCTTTCGTAAGCGCGCCTTCGGAACCTGCTCCAGTCGTGGAGGGAGATTTCCCGGTCAGGCTGCTGATGAAATCCATAAACAACTCCGGCAGTTCCTGATAGTGAATCGGATTATAGACGCTCAACGGCGGTATCTTCTTCCCGCCTTCCGTTCCCGGCGGGTTGTTCCTGCGGCCCGGCAGTATGGCGTTGACCGGCATGAGGATCGGCTGTTCCGGCGGGACCTTCCGTGAAAAACGCTCTCCGACCTCGGCCAGGTACAGTTTGATCGGGTTCATGAAATCGGAACGGTGCTCCAGGTATCTCGGATTTTTGCTCCGTTCTCCGTTCACGATCCTTGATTCCGAAGAAACCACGCAGTATTCGTCCTTACAGCCGCCGTTCAGAAATTCCTCCATATGCGCCCTGACGGGGTCCGTATAAGCTACGTATCCCATTACGTCATTTTTGATTTCCTCCACATCCGCCTTTGTGAGAGGCTGGAAGTTGGTGGCAAAGAGGTTGTTGCTCGACAGGTCTTTTTCCGCGCGCTGATCGTACCCCTTGTGAACCGCGTCGTCCGGCCGCTGGAAAAATCGGTATTCGCAGTTTACGGAAAATTTGAAGCTGCTGTTATGGTATTCGGGATTGATATCCTGCAATTGGCCGGAAGGAACCGTGACCGACGCCGTGATGTCGTCCTCCATCTGTATCTTCTCACTGGGCATGAAATCCATGCGCAGCTTATAGATCCTCCACGCATCGTCCCGGAAGCCTACCCGCAGGTAACTCGGCCGGATTTTCCGGTTGTCAAATTTCAGTTCGTTTCCAGGCTTACCGTTGATGATATCCACCGTGAAATGCTTTCTCCAACCGTCGCCCCAGGATTGCCGGTAAAACCGTTTCACCATGAAAACCAGCGCTTTGACGTGATTTGGGATCGCTTCGATATAAGCGTTGTATTCATCGGTATAGACCGGGGAAGGCGTCAGAAGCTTGATCACGGACCCCAGGGTGCGATCGATGGAAAGGATTGGCCTCGCCGGGCGGCTCCTGTCTGGGTCGTCGCGCCAGCGATGTCTGTAATCGTAGTTCAGGATGCGCTCCACATAGTCCAGGTCCTGTTCCAGGTCGTTGACGTAATAAGTGCCGTAAATGATGGAATTGCTGATGGACTTGGAGATTTCGGACTTTCCGCCTCCGGAAACCGTGCATGGCTTATGGCAGAAGGTTCCTTTGGCTTCGGTTACCACCAATTTCCACATGGGCGCTTCCGGATGCTTTTCCAGGAAGATTTTTTCACCGTTTGGCAGTATATAAAGGAAGTCCGGCAGTAATTTCAGCTTTCGGATGCTGTCCGCATAAAACCACGAAATTTCATTTTTATATAGATCGATTCTTATGTTCTCAGGCAGATACAGGATCTGTTTATACTGTTTATCGACGCCATAGTAATCCTCCTGAAGGTCCATCATGCCGCCGTATTTTTCTATGACTTCGTCAAAGCTGTAGCCTTCCATGCTGGCGTCTTCTTTGGCGCTATAGTGGATCCCGAGATTCCTCTGTGGATAGGCGACAGTCCCGCCGGCATGCTCCTCCTCCACATTGCCGTAAAGGTTAGAGGCAAAGCTGATCTGCGTCTTGATCTCCTTTTTGGAATACCCATAGTAATTGTCGGCGATCAGGGTCACCGCCACTCCGCTTTTGTCGCGGCAGGTGAGCTTAAACGCTTCGCCCCCATTGTAAAGTTCCTCCTCGTCGCGCCAGCACATGCCGTCCCGCCGCTGCCTTTTGGAAGCTTCGTCAAAATGGGGCAGGCCCAGGTCTTTCTTCCTGAGCTTCGTCAGATGGGGGGCGAGCAGGATATACCCCGTGTGCCCGGACCAGCGGTCCACATCAAGACCGGAATCATGGCTGTGAAAGCTGGGATCCCCCGTATTGCCGAAAACGGACTCGATAAAGTCCAGGTTTGACACCAGGCTGCCCGGCGCCACAAAAAGGACCTCCATCCGTTTTTCTTCCAGGACCCCCGGAACCTTCGGTGAAACGATGGGCTTTACCAATAAAGACACAAACGTCCTCGCCGCGTCTTCCTGCCCGGCGGTAAAGGGGAGCAGCATCAGTTCCTCCGGAGGATTCACCGCCGCTTCGTAAAGCTTCCGGAAGACCTCCTTCGGCACGGCCTTTTTATCGTAAGGGATGGCCAAACCGCCTTCGACGATATGGAAGGAGCCTTCGGTGGTGCGCCTGTCGTTCCTTGGATTATTGAGCACGCCCTGTTTGATGCGATAGCTGTTGACATATTCGTTGCTGAAGGTGTTGGAATCCGGAGGCAGGGACATTTCCCTGGCGAGCCCGTAATGGTCCAGGATCAGGGAATCCGCCACGCATTTCGGCGGGTTGGGGCCGCCGCAGGACCCGTTATCGGGGCAGAAGGACCCGTTATCGGGGCTGCCGCCGAAATAATCGCTGAAAAACCGGTTGATACGCTTGTAGATCCCTACCTCGTTCAGATCCACCATCCGTTTTTTCTCTTTGTAGTCCTTTATGATGTCGTCAAACAAATCGATGAAATAAGCTCCGTTTTCGCTGCCCGCGTCATTGGATCGGTAAATCGGAAGGCCCAGGGACGCCAATTTGAAGTTAATGTATTGGATCCTGTCTTCACGGGTATTGATTGGATCGATATTTCCGAAGTCGATCCCAAGTATTTTTCGTATTGACATCTTACCCTCCTTAATTGGTTAATTTTTTGTCACTATTATTGTTATATTATTAGCAAATTATAATTAT
>DATMXY010000327.1:0-26866 GCA_035561275.1 Anaerovoracaceae bacterium
TTTTTTGTCGGTATCACAGGCTTTGCACGCTCTTCGCTCAGGGGGGCTGTATCCTCGCTTCGCTGCTCGGCATCGTCTTTACATTGACAAAACTGCTTTCGGGAAATGAAACGCTCGTCCTTGAGCCGTTTCGTTCCGCGATCCCGTTTTTATCGATCACGATTGCGATTGACGCCCTGTCCGCATTCTTCCTTCTGATTTTATCCGTTCTCGTATGCTGTGTATCCATTTATTCCATCGGATACATTTCCCATTATCACGGCAAAAGAAATGTAAGCGCGTTTCATGTTTTATACATCGCCTTTATTTTATCTATGATTTTTGTATTTACCGCGGGAAATGCCGTGTTTTTCTTTATGGCATGGGAGATCATGGCGGTGATTTCGTATTTCCTTGTCGTGTTCGAATCGGAGCAGGAGGGAAATGAGAAAGCCGGATTGATTTATATCGTAATGACGCACATCGGTACCGCATATTTAATGATCGCGTTCATGATCATGTTTTCCTATACAAAGTCCTTTGATATTTTCGGCAGCTCGGAAGCGATCCCTGCCGCCGCCAAAAACCTTATGTTTGTATTCTTCCTCATCGGATTCGGAGTGAAAGCGGGCGTGGTTCCCGTTCATATCTGGCTGCCCTATGCTCATCCGGCGGCGCCAAGCAACGTATCCGCCCTTATGTCGGGGATCATGATAAAAACAGCGATCTACGGCCTGATTCGCTTTGTACTCTGTTATCTGGGGATCCAGCATTCCTGGTGGGGCGTTGCGATCTTATGCGTCGGCATTGTTTCCGCTGTGCTGGGAGTTGCTTACGCTTTGATGGAGCATAACATCAAGAGGCTGCTGGCCTTCCACAGCGTGGAAAACATAGGGATCATACTGATCGGACTCGGAATATCCTTCACGGCATTTTCCGGGGGCAATGAACTTCTGGGCGGCCTTGCCCTTGCCGCTTCCCTTTTACATACGTTCAATCACACCCTGTTTAAAGGCGGGCTTTTCCTCGGCGCAGGCTCGATACAGTATGCGGCGCATACAAAGGATATTGAAAAGCTTGGGGGTCTGATCAAAAAGATGCCGGTCACAGCCGTCATGGTCCTGTGTTTTTCGCTTTCCATTTCGGCCATCGTACCTTTCAACGGCTTTGTAAGCGAATGGCTGACTTACCAGTCGCTTTTCTCAGTCATTATTCCCGGGCAGACAGGGCTGAATATTCTGTCGATCCTGTCCGTCGCAGCCCTTGCAATGTCCGGCGCACTGGCTGCCGCATGCTTTGTGAAGCTTTTCGGCATATCGTTTTTAGGAAAGCCGCGAAGCGAGTCCTCCTTGAACGCGACTGAGACGCCTGTCTCAATGAATGCCGGTATGGGCATCCTTGCGGCATTTTGTCTTGCCATCGGCCTTTTCCCCATGCCTTTCCTTAAGGTGATCGACAAGGTCGTTTCCGGTATTTCCGGTACGTCTGTAACCGACGGGCTTCAGGGCGGTTTCCTGATCGTTTATTATCCGGTCAGGGTTTCCGGAAATACCATCTCGCCTGTTGAAATGCTGATTGCCCTGGCAATTATCATACTGGTTGCTGCCGCCGTGATCCGGCTCGCCGGCGGAAAAGCCGCCGAAAGGAAGTACGGGACCTGGGACTGCGGTTTTCCGGAGCTGACTCCGAGAATGCAGTACACCGCCACGGGCTTTACAAAACCGCTCCGAATTGTTTTAAGAATTCTTTACAGACCGGGAAGGTCGCTTGAAATAGAAGAAGGAGATTCCGCCTATTTCCCGCATTCAAGAAAATATAATGTTTGGACCGAACCTATTTTTGAAAAATATGTTTACGACCCCCTGCTTCATGTTTTTAAAAAGCTTTCGCTCAAAATAAAACTGTCCGTGCAGACCGGCAGCACCCACGCTTACCTGGTTTACATGTTTATCGCCGTTCTGGCGCTGATGCTGTATAACAGGCTTGCATAGGAGGCGGAGTGCAAATTATGGAAAATACGCAAATGATAAATATTACCTATTTCATCGTTCAGACAATCGTGATTATTTTGGCCGCCCCTCTTGTGAACGGTATCATTAAAAAGGTAAAGGCCCTTTCGCAAAAGCGAAAGGGAGCGCCTGTCCTGCAGCTGTATTTTGATCTGTTCAAGCTGCTCAGAAAAAGCACGGTGGTATCCGATACCGCATCGTGGATCTTCAAGGCTGCGCCTTATGTGGTCTTTGCCACAGCTCTCGCCGCCGCTCTGCTTGTTCCGGTAACGACGCTGATCGAACCCCTGTGGCATGGGGGCGACTTGATTTTAATGGTATACCTGTTGGCTCTCGGCAGATTTTTTATGATGCTGGCCGGCCTCGATACCGCAAGTACCTTCGGAGGCATGGGCGCGAGCCGGGAAGCCATGATCTCATCGCTGATCGAGCCCTCGATCCTGGTTGCGCTGGTCACCGTGGGGCTTACCGCGGAATCAACCGACTCATACCGGATCATGGATCATATGAAGGGCGTTGACGTACCTTTGATCCATCCTGTTTATCTTATGGCTTTCCTTGCGCTGCTGATCATCATCATCGCGGAAACTGCAAGGATACCCGTGGATGATCCCGCGACCCATCTTGAGCTGACGATGGTGCATGAAGCAATGCTGCTGGAATACTCAGGCAGAAGCCTTGCTCTTATGGAGCTCGGCGCTTCCATCAAGCAGTTGGTTTTTATCACTCTGGCAGTCAATATTTTTATCCCCCATGACCAGTTCATCCTGATTTCAGGTGCGGCCGCAGTTTTACTGTCAGTTTTGATTTATCTGATAAAGGTGATATTGATCGCCGTATTGATCGCCGCGGCGGAGATAAGCACTGTAAAGTTCCGGCTTTTCAGCATACCGAATCTCGCCGCCCTGTCGTTCATTTTGTCTTTCATCGGATTTATGCAGTATTTTGTGCTGGGGAGGTAGCTATGGATTATTTTGACATATTGTCGGTACTGATCTTATTATCGTCATTCGTACTTGTTTCCCATAAAAGGATCTACGCCTATATAAAAACCTTCCGGCTGCAGTCTGCCCTGATCGCTTTGACCGCAGGAATCATGGGCTTCGACAGTGCTGTCAACGAGGGAAAATTTGACGTTTTAATTGTCTGCGCAATCATCGTTGCGCTCAAAGTTATTCTGATCCCAAGACTGCTTCACAGAACGTACGGAAACATAGAATACCGGGTCGAGAAAGATTTTTTCTTAAATATACCGATTTTGGTGATCATCTGCTGCGGACTCGTCGTATTTTCCTATTTTTCCGTATCGAATATCGGCACCCTGAGCGGCCTCCATATCAACCTTCAGGTAGTTAATTCATTTTCCGTGGTCCTCATCGGCTTTTTCTTCATGATCAGCAGGAAAAAAGCTCTGGGTCAGATCATCGGTTATCTTGTCATTGAAAACGGTATTTTTGTTACGGCTATGTTTTCGACGCAGGGAATGCCTTTTATCGTCGACGTCGGCATCTTTATAGACCTGATCACAGCCGTTCTGATCATGGGGATCATGGTGATCCAGATCAATGAAAAATTTGAATCCATTGATATAAACAAGCTCAAGAATTTGAAAGGATAGATACGATGGGATTGATTTTGTGGATCACACCGGTCGTTGCGGTGCTGCTGTCCAGGATCGTCAATAACACAAAGGCCCTGCACACGATAAGCGTATGTGCCTCCTTTGTGCTGCTGCTGGCCGCCGGTTTTGCCACGAAAAGCGTACTTCTGTATGATACTCTCGCTTACAGGTTCTTCGGCGAAGCGTTTTTTATCGACGCGGTCAGCGTTATTGTCCTGGACATTACAGTTCTGATCGGTTTTCTGGCGGGCATTTATTCCGTCGGATACCTGAATGAAGAATTAAAGCACGGGAAGATCAACAACACAAAAATCAAATTTTATTATTCGATGATGTATGTTTTCATGTTTTCCATGATATTCGCACTCACGGTAAAAAATATCGGGATCATGTGGGTGGCCGTTGAAGCGACTACGCTGGCTTCCGTTTTCCTTGTGGGCTTCAATAATGACAAGCGGGCGCTGGAGGCGGCATGGAAATATATTATCATTTGTTCTGTCGGAATCGCTATGGCGCTCGTAGGCATCATTTTTCTCCACCTCGCTTCCACCGGCGTCGTCAGCAGCACCAATGCGCTCCAATGGGATTTGCTGTTCGATAACGCGGAAGTTCTGAACAGCCCGGTGCTCCGGCTCTCATTCATTTTTATCCTGATCGGTTTCGGCACGAAGGCGGGACTTGCCCCGATGCACACCTGGCTTCCCGACGCCCACAGCCAGGCGCCCTCTCCCATCAGCGCCCTGTTGTCAGGCGTGCTTTTGAACAGCGCAATGTACGCGATCATACGGATCCTGGCCATCGTCAACAGGAATCTCGGCGACAGCGGTTTTGCCGGACGTCTCATGATCGCTTTCGGCCTGTTGTCCATCGCCGCCGCCGCTGTATTCATCATAACACAGAAGGATTATAAAAGGCTTCTCGCGTATTCCAGCATCGAACATATGGGGATCATCGCGCTTGCCTTCGGATTATTTACGCCGCTTTCGGTATTTGCGGGATTTTTTCACATGATCAATCACTCTTTTACAAAATCGATGCTTTTCTTGGCTTCCGGCAGCATTCTTCAAAAGTACGGCACGAGAGAAATTTCTAAAATAAGAGGCCTGTTAAAAATACTCCCGGTTTCGGGCACGGCTTTTCTGCTGGGATTGTTTGCAATCTCAGGCACTCCGCCGTTCAGTATCTTTTCCAGTGAAGTCAACGTGTTTTTATCTGTATTCGCAGAGAAAAGCTACATCCTCGGAAGCGCATTTATCCTTTTGCTTGCTCTGATATTCGCAGGCATCGCCGTCACGCTTTTCAAGGTATTCTACGGCGAACCCGCCTCAGACTCCGATATCGGACGGGGAGAAATCAATAAACCGGGCGCCGCGGTTCTGCTCGTGCTTCTTGTTATCATTTCAGCGACAGGCCTTTATTTGCCTGAACTGTTGAAGGATCTCTTAACATCCGCACAGATGATTATGATCGGAGGTCAGGTATGACATTACATGATTTGAATTCAAGGATCGGGGCTGAATTCCCGAAAGACATATACAGCAGCCGGATCATAAACGGCAGCGAATTATATTTGGGGGTCAACCCGGAAAACATTATGGAACTCAGCATGTATTTAAACGCTGAATTGGGCTGCGCCCTTGTTTCATTATTTGCCTCGGACGAAAGAGCCCTTTCCGGTAATTACAGGATCTATTATACATTTGCCGAAAGAACCTCCGGCAGTCTCGTCATACTTACGACCGCCATAGACCCAAGCCGCGGCACGTTTTTATCGATCGGCGCGAACGTATATGCAGCCGCGCGGTATGAGCAGGAGATCCGCGATCTTTTCGGATTGGTGCCGGAAGGCCATCCCGGGCTGAAACGGCTTGTCCTCCACAGGAACTGGCCGGAAAACAATTTTCCGCTGCGCAGGGATTTTTCTTTATCGCACCGGCCGGAAACCGCCGATGTCGAATTAGAATTTACGCGGATCAAAGGAGAGGGAGTTTTTGAGATCCCTGTAGGGCCGGTCCACGCGGGTATCATAGAGCCCGGCCATTTCAGGTTCAGTGTCGCCGGCGAGCCGATTTTTAACCTTGAAGCGCAGCTTTATTATGTGCATAAGGGAATTGAAAAACTGTGTGAAGGACAAAGCGCGGAAAAATGCTTTTTTATATCCGAACGCATCTCCGGAGACGAAACCTTTACGAATTCCCTTGCTTATTGTCAGTCCATTGAAAAAATCGCCGGAATAAAAGCGCCCGAACGGGCAGAATACGCCAGGGTTTTGTTTGCTGAGCTTGAGCGTCTGACGAGTCACTTCGGGGACCTTGCCGGGATATGCATCGACGTGGCTTACGGCTTTGCGGCATCCCAATTCAACATGCTGCGCAACTGGGCTTACGGTATGGCCGACGAACTCTGCGGAATGCGTTTCCTGCGCAGCGTCAATAAGCCCGGCGGCGTCAGAAAGGATTTCCTTTCCGGCAAGGAGAACAGCCTCCTCAAGCGGCTGGAAGCAATAAAAAAGGAATTGGAAGATACAGTCGATATCATTATGCATAACAGCATGTTTCACGACCGGGTTGAAAACACCGGTATTCTGGAAACAAAGATCGCTCTCGATCTGAACGCCGTAGGTCCTCCCGCGCGCGCTTCCGGTATTCCCAACGACATGCGGAAGCAGTTTCCTTACGCGGCTTATCCGAAGCTGGAATTCAGGATACCCGTTTATACCGACGGAGACGTCAACAGCCGCATGAAAGTTAAAATAAAGGAAGCCTTTGAGTCGATCAGCCTGATCCGTCAGGTGATTGAAACGATACCCGCGGGGAAAGACTTCGAGCCTCTTGGGCCGTTAAATCCGCACAGTCAGGCGTTCGGCGTCACAGAGTCGCCCAGAGGGGAAAATGTGCACTGGGTCATGACAGATGAGGGCGGCAATATTTTCAGATATAAGATACGCACCCCTTCCTTCTGCAACTGGCCGGCCCTTTGCCATGCGGTGCAGGGAAACATCGTACCCGATTTCCCGCTGATCAATAAAAGCTTTAATCTTTCCTATGCAGGGAACGATTTATAACGAGGCGGAAATGTCCCCAGCCTCTTGAAACGCAGGATCGAAAAAACCGTGAGGAATCGTTATGTTTAAAATGTTAAAAAAAATTATTCAATATCCGAGACTGACCCAGAAATATCCGAAGGAACCCGTGGATGCGAGCCTCTTTATCGGCAAACCGGTCATCGACGGAATAAAATGCACCAAATGCGGCGAATGCATGAAACGATGCCCGTCGGCTGCCATCGCCGCAGATCCGGAAACCGGGACGCCGCGCATCGATTATCGCACCTGTGTCTTCTGTACCCTGTGCGAAGAGGTCTGCCCTGCCGGCGCCGCTTTGATGACGACGGAATTCGAACTCGCGGAGTTCAGGGAAGAAGAGGCTTTCAGCGGAGAAGAGTCTTACGGAGAGCTGGGGCAACGTGTGGAAAAGAAAATCAGGAAAATCTTCGGAAGGAGCCTTCAGATCAGAGAGGTGGACGCCGGTTCCTGCAACGGCTGCGATTATGAGATCAACGCACTGAACAATTCATTCAACGATATAGAACGGTTCGGCATCCATTTCGTCGCTTCCCCGAGGCATGCGGACATGCTGCTCGTTACAGGCTGCCCTTCGAGAAATATGGAGCTCGCCCTTCTGAAGACCTACGAAGCCGCGCCGGATCCCAAGCTTGTTGTGGCGGTAGGCGCATGCGCCTGCAGCGGAGGAATCTTTCAGGATACCTATGCGACGCGCAACGGGATCGGCGGCGTAGTGCCCGTGGACGTCTATATCCCGGGCTGCCCTCCCCGCCCCCAGGCGCTTTTATATGGAATCTTAAAAGCCATCGATAAAATCTGATCATAGGAAAAGTAGCGGTCTCAATCATTTTTGAGGCAGCCCCCTTTTCCTCTTACATATCGTCTGAATTCGTTATTTTATCCTTCTCTTTAACTTTACGTTGCCTGTGCTTTTCTTCCTTGCAGGAGACACCCGAATAATTGACTTCCATGGCGTTCAGCAGGAAGATGAAGATCGGCACGCCGATGAGCAGCCCCCATACGCCCAGATAATGCTCTCCGACGAGCAGGATAATAAAAATAAAGCAAACCGGCAACTCCGTCCGATCTGACATCAGCTTCGGATTGAGGACATATGCTTCCAATGCATGGATCAGGCAAATCATCAGAATGACGGCGATCACCTTGCTGATACCGCCGATATTGAACGCGATGATGCACAGTGGAACCAGCGATACGACCACTCCGGCAACCGGGATCAATCCAAGAAGGAAGATCATGGCGCCAAGGCCCGCGATTTGGGGGAAGCCCATAATCGTCAGCAAAATCATGGATATGATGCTGTTGATCAATGCAATAGTCACCTGAACCTTCATCACCTTTCCGAAGGTGGCGCAGAAATTCCCTCCAAAGGTCACGATATAGTCGTAAATGAAACAGATCCGGCTGTCCGCCAGTCTTTCCCCAAATCTTATGATCTTCTTCTTCTCCAGCAGCAACAAAAAGCTTAGAATAAGGGACAGGAACAGGTTAATACCGAAGCCCCCCACCGCGGTAACTCCAAAAGAAAGCATGATTCCGGCTTCCCGCAGGTAGGTGCTTAAGTCGATATTGGCTAAAACCTCAGCAAGCCTCGGATCAAGGGACTCCGTTAAAGCGTTAATATTGAAATTTTTAAAAATATTGGCGAGATCCATGAAGAAATCCGCCAGCCTCGGCGCCAATACGATGCTTGAAAATGTTAGAATCATGATAAAAACAGCATAAAAAATGGTAAGGATTAACCCGTCGGGTATCTCCGCTGTTATAAACTTCCTGCGCTTTCTCTGAAACAGCCTCACAAGATGGTAGAATACGAAGGTGATGATGAATGTAAACAGAACAATGTCAAGCATGTACCAAATCGTAATAAACATCACAAGTATTACGATCCATGAAATGAGCCTCTCCTTTAATTCCTTGTCGATTATCGGCCTGTTATCTTCCGTCATTTTGTTTCCCTTCTTTCTGAAGGTACGTCATCCCTTGCTTAAATCAGCTGTTTTCCTTTTGCCGTCTCGTCAGCTAGCGGAACAGCTTGATGGCTCCGGTGCTGTTCAGGTGCCGCAGCAGGGAAAGGGTGATGGGAAAACCGAACAGCCCGATGACGCCGAAAAGCTGCACACCCACGAACATGCTGATCAGAGTTACCACAGGATGAAGTCCGATCTGACTTCCCACAATTTTCGGTTCCAATATATTTCTGATGACCGTAATGGTCAGATAAACCGCCAATAGTCCTACCGCCATGATATAGCTGCCCTGCAAAGCCGTTATGATGGTCCAGGGGATCATGATCCCCCCTGTTCCAAGTACGGGCAGAATATCAAATACAGAAATCACCAGTGCAATGAGAATAGAGTTCTTTACACCGATGATGGATAACCCGATGGACAATTCCACAAAGGTTATGCTCATAATCAATGCATAGGATCGGATACACACAAATAAGGTTCCTACGATGTACTCCTTGATCTGGATTACTAGCTCCTTACCTTTTCCGGAAAATTGACGCAGAACAAAGTTTACCAGCAAATCGTAATCTCCCGCGATGAAGAAGGAAGAGATCACCATCAGCAGCAGCTTGATGAAAAACACGGGAAGTGAGGACGCCACACCGGATACCGCGCCGACCGCAGTTACGGAAAGGCTGGAAATCAAGGCTCCCAGTGATTGAATAAAGCTGTTGAAGTACTCATTGACAATTGAAATCAAAGCCGGATCCATCTGGTAAATTTCCTTTTCGATCTGCTGATACAGGGAAATCAGATAGGGTTCTATTTCCAAGTTATAGATGGAAGGCAGCCGGAGAACCAGATCCGCAAAGGTAGAAAACAGCTTGATCCCGATCAGGGCAATAAAAGTGCCGATGGTACAGTAAAAGAGCAACACAAAGAGAAAGGCAGCCAGCTTATACGGTATCTTCAGTCTCTCAGAGCAAAATTTCGCGGGTCTCCTTAAGATATACGCGATGATAAAAGCCACAATAAAAGGCGCAATCAATCCAAGCCCATACTGCAGCAGCAGATAAACCGCCCCGATAATAAATGAGTAATACATGAAATAGATCACGTATTTTAGCTTCTTTTTGTAATCCACGTCGCTTCCTTCATTTACTAGCTCGTCCAATTTGCGATGCAAATTGTCGACGAACTTATGCAAGGAAATCACAAATCTTCGATTTGTAGATTTCTACTGCCGTGCCTTAAAAAAAGTGGCTTAGCCACTTATGTCAGTAAATCCCTGCAGTTATCAAAACTGCTCCGACTCCATTATAGTGGATAAAAACGAGGAAAGTCAATGGTTTTTCCCCATTCCTTTCCGACAGATCTCACATATTAATAAACGCGCTTGACAAATTCAGACTATTGCGATAGTATGGACTATATCAATAGTCTGAAGGGACGGAGATTATGGATTCAATCAAATTATTTGACGGAGAGCTGAAGCTCATGGAACTTTTATGGGTCAACGAGCCCGTCAGCGCAAAACAGCTCAGTATGCTGGCAGAAGACAGAATCGGGTGGAATAAGAACACCACCTACACGGTTATTAAAAAATTGATGAATAAGAAGGTCATACTTCGCACAGAGCCGAATTTCATCTGTTCCTCCTTGATAAAAAAGGAAGACGTAGTCAAGGCGGAAACCGACTCTCTGATCGAAAAGCTCTGCAACGGTTCAAGGAAAGCATTTTTCGCGGCGTTTCTGCAAGATGAAAATTTAAGTAAGGAAGACATTGCCGAATTAAAGGCGATGATTGAAAAGTGGTGATGACATGCTGTCTGAACTATTCTATTGGGTCCTGAATATGAGCATCGTCGGCAGCGCGATGGGTTTCATCATACTGGGACTGCGCAAAATACAGGCCCTTCCGCGATTTTTTGTATATTTGCTCTGGGTCATCCCATTGCTTCGCTTCTGGGTCCCCGTCAGCCTGTCGGAGAAATACAGCCTGATGACGTTCATTTCACACTTTACCACAAAGACGGTTGTGGTTTACGAGCCAGGCGGGGTATTGTCCCCCCTTGTGGCGACGAATCTGGTCATGGCTGCCGACTCCTACTTCCCGGTGGAGTATAAAACCGGTATGCTGGAATCGGTATTTTCCGCTGCCTCCCTTATCTGGGCGGCGGTCGCCTGCACCGCGCTTATCGCATTGCTCCTGCTGTACGCTTTTGCCAAAGCCCGGGTAAATCGCCCCCCGCATCTGAAAGAAAACGTATATCTGTCGGACAAAATCACGGTTCCCGCAGTCTATGGCATCCGGAAGCCCAGGATCATCCTCCCGGAAGGCATGGCGGAGGAAGATCTGAAATATGTCCTACTCCATGAAAACGCGCATCTTTCCCGCAGGGATAACCTGTTCCGCTGCATTGCGCTGATCACCGCCTGTATCCACTGGTTCAACCCCTTTGTCTGGTTATTTTTAAAGTACTGCTTTGAAGACATGGAGCTTGCCTGCGACGCCAAAGTACTGAAGAGCCTTTCCGAAGATGAGAAGAAGCGGTACGCCCTGTCGCTGCTGAGCTTTACCGCAGGAAACGGTCTTTTGCATGCTTCCTTTGGGGGCGCAAAAATCAGGGTGAGAATCGAAAACATACTGTCCTATAAAAAGCTGACTCTCCTGTCGGCAATAGCCTTTGCCCTCCTGGTCTCCGCCATTGGGCTGGTATTGCTGACAAATGCACAGATTTCATAGGAGGCTTCCATGAATTTCTTAAAGAAGGAGGATGTCATGAATTTGATAAAGAATGTTTTCATGGACAGAAAATACCCTGCTTTTTACATAGCATCCCTGCTTGTGATCTTTGCCGCGTCGGCCTATCCTGTCTATATGGGCTGTGTCACTCTCTCGGCATATCTGAGGCAGGGATTTGTCATGGCCGAAGACTATCCCAAATATGTCATCCCATATGCGCCTTTATCCATTGCCGTCATAACAATTGCCGTGCTGATGCCCGTCTTTTATAAGCGTTTCAGGAGGTTCCCTCTGATGATCGCCTCAGTCGCAGGCGCCGCCATATTTTTCTTATGCGAGTACGGCTTCGAGCAAATGCGCGTTGTCGAGGGATATCGCCAGCTTCCGCTGGAATCGTGGCAATACAGCTTGTGCGTTGCGACGCCGGAAGTGTTAAAATCCATCGGCGAGCCCATCTATGCGGAAAACAACCCTGCTTTCAAAATCCATTTTTACCTGATTGCCCTGGTGATCCTTCTGGCGGTGACCCATATCCTCCACGGATTTACCAGGATGATAAAAGAAGAAGAGTATCACCGGAAAAAGTTGCTGATCGTTCAGCTCGCCGCAACGGTGCTGTTCATTCTCCTGTGCATTTTGGCATGCCTGACCGCCTTTTACAGGAGCGGGACCATCGTGGTCTCCCCTTTGTCCGCGTTTTTAATGGGCCTATTCTTTATCGTATTCGGTATCGTCCCCGGGATATCTTTATGCTGCCTTTTCTGGGGGAAAAGAAGGCTGTTCTCGGTCCTGGCGCCCAGCGCCCTTTCCGTAGCCGCCACCCTTGCCATGTACGCAGGCGAGCTTGTATTGACGGATGGCGTGCTGTTTCGATTTGGCCATGGATCGTTCTTTACGCCCATCGGGGGACTTCCCTTTGCAGCCGTTGACCTCCTGGTGATTTTCCTATCGGGAGCCGTCACTTATATTCTCTCCTCCGCCATAAACGCAGGCTCGGGTTTTCCGGGCCCATCGGCAGTCCATCAGGAAAGCGGTGAAAGGAAAGAGGGGTAGATGTATAAATGAAGAAGGAAAGAGAGGTAAAGGTATCGATGAAAAAAGTATATTTTGTGATGATGGTATTGTTAATAATACTTTTGACTCCAGGATGTGGGCAAACTTCTCCCGCAGACTCCGCAGACATTCCGTTTCAACTGGATGCCGACGGGAATTACACAGGCTTCGAGCGCCTGCCGGAGAGCTACACCACGGAGCAGGCCATACGGGACGGCTGCTATGTAAGGGTGGATTCCGAACCGGTCCCCGGGCAGAAAGCATGGGACGCTTTTCTCGAAAAGACTGCGGACGGAGAGGACGCCTTTCTCCGCATAGTAAATTGTTACGACGATGAGGTCTATTATAACGACCTGTTCTATATCGACGGATATTACCGCGTTTTTGATTCCAGCGCGAAGGATTTGCAGGACCGGAAATTCAAGCACCTGCTCCGGCTGGAAGGGACATTGCCCAACGCCGCCAGAAGCGATATTGTGACCATATTGACAGACGACGAAAGCCTCACTTACCTGGACGTCATGTGGTCCTTCCTTTCCTCAAGTTATCCCCCGTCAACATCCCCCTTTGAGCTGATCATGATCGACAGAGACGCTTAAAACTTTTCTTTCAGCGTTTCCTTTGCCTCCTGGGTGAGAAGAAGCAGCGACCTGGAGTCATCGGAGGCCTGCACGACGGGAAGATCGACAAAGGCGGCGGTTTCCCCTGTGAGGAACAGCGTGATCAGGTTCTTTGCCCCCTTCATATCAAGGTCCGTTTCCACTCTTCCGGACAGCGCCTGATAGATCTCATGGAAGGAACCTATGTTTATACCGGACTTCTGTTCGATCATTGCCGCCAGGAAAGCCTTCTCCACCTCGATCCGCGCAAGATCTCCCTCGGCGTATCCCTTTCTGAACCGGACCAGCATCTCCGCCCTTTCCCCGTCCAGCACCTGTCTTCCCTTCTCCAGATCGATATCGAGCGGTGGAGTGGCATAGGGATCCGCGTATACCATCCGCATGGGCACGTCGAATTCCACGCCGCCCACAGCGTCAACCAGATCTCTGAAAACACCCGTGTCAAGCTTGACAAAATTATGGATCTCCACGCCGAGGATTTCGCTCAGTTTTCCCGTTACCGCCTCCGGGGGATTTCCGGCCGCGTAAGCGAATAGTTTTCTGGGGTTGTGGCTCAGGGCTGCATTTTCGAGCATTTCCTCATATATGTGGCGCTTTTCCTCCGTGTAAAGGGGCAGCTTTTTTATCCCCTCACTGTTTTCTACAGCTTCCGCGGCTGATATAACAGCCAGGTCTCTTGGGAGGAACACGAGATTTACTTCTTTCTTGTCGCCGTTATACCCAAGAAGCAGAATGGTATCCGGATAATCCGAGCCTTCCGCGTTGCACATCACCAGGACATTGGCCTGCCCTCCCTCCGGCTCTTCCGCCAGGGAAGCCGGACTTGACAGGAGGCTCACCGCGCAGAGGATGAGAAGGATCGCGGTGATCACGCCCGCTGCCGGCCCGGGCTTTTTGTATTTCACGATATGTTTCACCCGCGCCCCTACGTTGGTTTCATGAAAGGCGAGGGCGCAGTTTTTGCCGATCCCGCTCCGGGCTGACGCCATGTTCAGCAGGGTTGCCGCATAGTCGCCGCCGGTACCCGTTTTTAGAGCTTTTACAACGCCTTCATCGCAGGACAGCTCCATATCCCTGTCAAAAAGCCGGAAAGCGATCCATAAGACCGGATTGAACCAATGGACGCACAGGAACAGAAACGCCAGGGGCTTGACAAGATAGTCAAATCTTTTGATATGATGGAGCTCATGAAGCAGAATATGCCGGAGCCGCTCCCTTTCCTGCTCATCAACCGGATGGGCCGCGGAAGCCGGCAGGAGCACTCTCGGCCTAAAAATACCGTATACAAAGGGGCTCTCCGCCTTGTCCGATTCATAGACGCCAGCTTTTCTGCCCATGCGAAGCGCCGCCCTGCATTCCTCTACCAGTTCATGATCTTCAAATAAAGTGGCAGTATCCACGCTCCTGCAGAGCCTCCAATAGGACACCGCGTTGTAAAACAGCAGCGCAAAAATCCCTAAAAGCCAGAGGACCGTCACCGCCATGATAAAATAGTCTGCCGGTGTTGAAACGGCAGAGATATTCATTATCACCGATCCATCTGACGTTTCGGCCAGCACTCCCTGCCGGTACGGCTCCAACCCCAGCCCCTGGGCTCCTTGACCGGAAAGGACTTCAAATTTCAAAGCATCCTTCAGGGACGCCACCTTGAGTGTAGAGGTATACGTATCCAAGCCCTGGCGTATCCTTCCCAGCGTACTGAATATGGAAGAAAAGGAAAAAGGGCAGATCATTCTGTATAAGACGATCACCCACAGAGCGCAGGAAAAGGTCCGGGGCAATACTCTTCCCAGACTTCCGCGCAGAAGGATGATGACAAGGGCGGCAAGGGCGGCGGTTACGCTCATATTCAATACCGCAAGAAACAGATCCTGCATTTCACTCACCCTTTCCCTTTCTGCTCTCATCAATAATCCTTTTTAATTCCATGGCCTCTTGCTCGGACAGAGACTCTTTTTTCAGAAATGTTGTCAAAAACATGGGCAGGGAGCCTTCAAAGGATTTTTCCAGCAGTTCTCTGCTCTCCTGCATCTGAATTTCTTCCTTCTCCACCAGATAATTCACCGTGGCGTTTTCATTTTTCAGGAGACCCCTTTCGCAAAGCTTTCTCAAAACCGTATAGGTGGTCGATTTTTTCCATCCCAGGATTTCCCGACACAACACCACCAGCCTTGTGGAGTTCACAGGCGCGTGCTTCCAGACCACCTCCATAAATTTGTATTCAGACTCAAACAGCTTATAACCGGACATTCTTCCCCCTCCTCATCCATCTCGTACAAACCCATATAGACAGGAAAATAGGTTTACTGCAATAAACTTCATGCAAAGTTTATCGCAATAAACCTGTCCTGTCAACCGTTTTTTATCAAAACTGATTTTTACAAAAATTAGAAAGAAGTCCCCGACCTCTTAAGGTAGCGGGATGAATTGCAGCGTTAGAACATTGGTTCATAAAACGGGAACATTAGTTCTAAAATATATCGATCAACAGATCAGTGCATGGTACAATATAATCAGCCGGAAAACAGGAAAGGGGCCGGTTATATTGTGGAATACGGCGTATAACTTTTAGTCCTTATGGCGTAGATCGCTGCCGTAGTGCTGGGCGAAGAACGTCGTCGAGTACTTCTCCAGCTTCCATTGGGGGACCTTACAGTCCTTGCACGGGCTGACGATCCATTTGTTGCGCAGCCACCTTGCCGCCCTGGAGTTCCTGGAGTTAAATACCCGGAAGTTCTTCCCGCAATGAGTCGTGATCTCGGCGTAATCCCCGTTTCTCTCAACGCTGCGGATCCCGTGAAGGATTCCTGCCCTGGAAGGCCATAGCTTGATCTTATCGAGCAGCAGGAAAAGCTCCACATTTTTTCGGTAGTATCTTTTTTTATCATCGCCCATGCCGTTTCACTCTCCCCGCTGCAAAAATTCAGTAACGCCGCCGTCCTGTTCTAAAGCCCCATCAGTTCCCGTCTCATTTTTTCCCGTTTCAGGGCAAGTGCCTCTTCCGTATCGGCCCGGTTGATAAAGGTTCCCCGCCAGGGAAGCCCTTCTCCCGCAAAGTTCGATATGACCTCGTCCGCGCCGAAGAAATTTTCCCTCAGCGTAAGCGGCCCGCCCTCGCTCATGATATGTTCCCCATGTTCCGTGACTCTACCGTCCTCGATTATGAAATGCTCATAGGCGCAGAACGTTTTATGCGCGCTCTCCGAAGTCTCTTTCGCCGTCAGCCTGCCGCGGCAAAACAGATCCGCCAGTTCCGCCATGAAATTGACTCCTGTGGTATGGTAAACCACCGTGGGAGTCTGGCTCGGGATCCTCGCGTCGATTTCCAGTACCTTGAATTCGCCGTCGTCGATGACCTCAACGTCCATGATCCCCCTTAGCTTTACCAGTTCCGCCAGTTTGACCGCCATCTGCCGAAAGCCTTCCCTCTGTCCGTCCGTGACAGCGCATGGCGCCGTCACCTTTTTGCAGTCATAGGCTTCATCCATATGGATTTCCGTCACCTCATAGGTTTGATAATCCCCAGGTTTTCCGATTACCTCAATAGAATAGGACGGGCCGGTAAGGAATTCCTGGGCGACCCATTCACCGGAAGGAACCGTTTGCAGAAACCGTTTCAGTTCTTCCTCCGTCTCGAACCTTCTGACGCCTTCGCTTCCGCTTAATCCGGAAGGCTTTGCGATGTACGGAGCCCTGCCGCCCGGATAATACCGAGGCGCGGGGACCCGGTTTTCATGGATCAACCGATCGGATAAAAGTTTGGAAGAGGAAATTGCATAGGCGCCTTTGTCAAAAGCGAGCGTATAATTATATTTCTCCGACAACTTCACAAGAGCTTCCAATACTGCCGTATTCTCGTTGGCCGGCAGGATAAAGTCCACGCCGTTCAGCGCGTCGAGAAGCTCCCTGCTTTCCTGTGTAACGTCCCAGCAGAGAAATTCATCGCATAAGCCGGCCGCCGGGGACTTGTCGTTCAGATCGATAAGCAGGCTTTTTATCCCGGCTTTTTTTGCTAAATAGACGGCTTCCGTCCCCTGCAGCTTTCCGCCCACGATCGCGACTCTGGTCATCTCAGGCCTTCTTTCCGCTCCGCAAATGGGATAAGTAATTCTTGTATTCTTCCGCCGCTGCCGGTTCCAAACCCAGCCTTCTCAGTATGGCCGACGCCTCTTCCACCGTTCTTCCCCCTTCGTCTACGTCCATTGTGCTTTGCGCGACGCCGGCAAGGCCCGATCGCGGAGGAATGATGGATGTGACGACGTTGGCCCCCGCGTTGACCCTGTCTTCCAGGCCCCGTATCCCGTCGACGTCGAGGGAAGCGGGAATCAGGGCGTCAGGATAGACGAGCCTCATGACGGAGATTATCTTCAGTTCAAGCAGCGGCCCCGCCTTTTTCACCGTTTCCATCGGGCTCCCCTCCTGGGGTACGAAGCTCATGACACGCACCTGGCGCGCGCCGATTTTCCCCATCTCCAGAATGGAATCGGCGATATCCGAAAGGCTTTCGCCTACTCCGGTGAGGATGCCTTCTTCCACAAACATCCCCTTCTCTTTTGCGTGCAGCTTCGCGTGCATACGTTCATCGTAATCCTGGTTGATCCGCAGCCGGGAGAACAACTCCCTGTTGTGGGTTTCCTGATAAAGCGCGTACCATTCCGTACCGGATTCGGCGA
Organism: Anaerovoracaceae bacterium; assembly: GCA_035561275.1. Taxonomy (GTDB): domain Bacteria; phylum Bacillota; class Clostridia; order Peptostreptococcales; family Anaerovoracaceae; genus Anoxybacterium. Next base: position 17,739 of record DATMXY010000327.1, read on the forward strand.
ACCGGTCTACCTGATCATCGGTCACCACACCGGGAGATATCATGACGGGCAGACCGGTGAGCCTCTTGATTTCGTTTATAATATCGAGCACGGTGGCGAAATTCTCCTGATGGTATTCCAGATCCTCCCCCATGGTCAGGTCGATGAGATTGACTCCCGACCGCGCCAGCGCTTCGGCGACGGCGACGACCTCTTCCGGCGTTTTCCGGTACCTCTCGATTTTGTTGGATTTGCGGAAATAACAGAAATTGCAGTCGTTTCTGCACCATGTCGTGAAATATACAAAGCCGTATAAAAAGATCCTGTTGGAAAACTTTAATTCCCTGGCCTTTCTGGCCCTGCTGAATAAATCCTCGATCTCGGCGGGATCTTCTCTGCCGAGCAGGCTTATGATCTCCTGTTTGTTCATCATATCCGCGAATTACTCACGCCTTTGTATGCGCCGGGAGTAATTCACCCCTCCTTATCTCAAGGTTACTTATTTGTAAATGGCGAGGAGCCCGGGAGTTTCACCCGGCTGCATAGATTTAGAGTCCATGCGATCAATACGATCCGCCCCCCATGTAAGTTATTGGTTTCTTTTGATTACCGCCTGACAGTATTCGCAGCCGCTGTGGTCCGAGCGGCAGTTTACGCAGTCTGCGGAGGGCAATTTTACATCGTCGTCCATGATCACGAAAAAGCCGGCGCAGGACTTCAAAGGCAGCATCAAGCTGTTGGTTCTGGCTTTTACTCCGGCTTTATCCCCATCCAGCACTTCAAAGAACGTGCCGATCTGGTCAATATCCATCCCGTAATATCCCGGCCCAAAGGCTTCCAATATGACGGCTTCCCTGCCGGCGTTCTCCTCACAGCTACCGGGGCAGCTTCCGCCGTCGCTTTTGACGGCGCTGTTCTTGTCAAAATCCGCTTTCAAATGATGCTTCAGCACTTCCAGGCCTGCGTCCGTATAGGCGGTCCCCCAGATATCCGCGTACAGCTGGTCGATAACGGGATCGTCGTCGTTAAGCTCAAAACTCCCCGCGGTAAACAGATATACGTAAATTTTCTGAATGCTGTCCTGGTGCAACTGCTCAAAAGCGTTGCAGATAAAGACCGAATCGCCGAGCTTTGCCGTATTTCCGGAAATAGCGCTCCCGTCATAGGATGAGACGACGGCCTTCATATCGACCCGGTCCACAACCTTCTCACGGATTCTCATTCCATGATCCAGCATCCTTTTAAACTTTTCCCCTTCTCTGTTTCTGAAGCCGCAAATATTGATGAAATAATCCAGCGCGTAGCGATCGGCTTCTTCCACACCGATCCGGATTAATTGATTTTTCATAAAATCGATAACTCCTTAAAGTGTAAGCCCCAGCATAGCGGCAACGCCGATCTGCAGCGGATCGTGTATGATACGGCCGGCATGCAATTCAAACGCCTCACGGTCCAAAGACAGCGGGATTCCCGGCGCTGCGATCCAGACATCCGGATGCAGCATGTCCCGTCGAAGCCAGCCTCCCTGAGAAGTGGCGTCGATGAGATACTGGTAATCCCTGATCCCGTCAGGCGATTCCATGACGTCAGCTTCCAGTTTCCTTGCCGCAGCCAGATTTCCCGGATCGATATCATAAACGTCAAAGTTCGTTCCCTTTTTCTTGAGGCATTTTATAAATTCCTTCCCCAGGGCGCCGCAGCCCATCAGAAGAAGCTTTTTACCGACAAGCGATTTCAGCGCTCCTTCAAATGCCGCCGTGTATCCCAGGGCGGTGGCATGATCGTTGTCAGCCATCTTCTTTTTATTCAGATTGATGGAGATAAACCGGTTGTCGTCCGCCATAAATACAATATCGGCTCCGTTCTGATACGCTTCGTGCATACCGTCGACATCCGTCCGCTTCGTGACGAAGCTTTGAAAACCCATGACGCCGGTTACGGCCGCGACAGACTGGGCAAAAGTTCCGATGATTCCAAGCCCCACGGTGACGGGAACGGCCGCAACCTTGATTTCCTGAGCGGCTCTGTCGATATCGTTGGCAGAGCAACCGCTTACCTTTGCCGCCAAAGCCGCGTAACTCAATCCTGTTTTGCTTTTCAGGTCCTTATCCCGCTCTTTGATGGTATTTTCAATATCAGCGATCCAATCTGTAATCAACCTTGTCATGCTGTCATCAGCCTCCATAAGTTATAAATTCAGCGGCGAGCCGTCGATATATGCGACGCTTTTTCCGACCCGCTTGATGGTTTGATAATTGCCCATTTTCATGGCGATCCTTTCAATCCCGAAACCGATCCCCACCCAGGGATCGAAGACGCCCCACCGGCCGTCCAGAAAATGCGGTCCGTATGCTCCGGACGCCAGTTCCAGGCCGTCGGCGACAATATCAATGGTTTCCCCGTATACCTCGGACTGTTCTACAACCAGCTCATAATCGGCGATCCCGATGGCCTTCATAGCCGCTTCCGCCAGGTACTTCAAACGCTCCATCTGACGGCCGTCTTCCACGCCGGCCAGCTCAACCAGGTTCAGCATGGTAAATTCGTTCATATGCTGGGCGCCCTGGGATTCCTTGCGGAAGCAGGAACCCGCTTCAAAGATCCGTACAGGCGCCTTTGTGATCTTATGCAGGTCCCTCATCACTTCATAAAGATTCGGGGCAAGCATGGGGCGCAGGCAGCGTTTCGGATCCAGCCAGAACACCTGGTTTGTCAGGGGATGATCCTTTGTGATGGTCATCTTATCAAGAGCGGCGGCAGAAATAATGGTTGGGGTGACGACCTGGGTAAAACCTTCCTCCTGTGTCAGCCAATTTTTGATCTGCTCCTCAATGCGGACAGCCAGCGGTTTATGATCGGAACGGAGCAGCTGATCGATCTTGGCCTTATGCGCTTTGACCAGCCGGGCTTCCGCCGTTCTGAAGAACCGGTTTCTCTCTTCGCCGGTTTCAAAGGCCTGTCCGGCGATCTCTTCCTCTGCGTTCAATTCCACCAGACGCTGGACCTGTGTTGTTGTAAATTCTACCTTCATGTTATCTCTCCAGCTTTTTCAGGATGGCCTGGGCTCTTTTCGCGGCTTCCACCGCGTCTTCCGTATAGGCGTCGGCGCCGATCCGCTTCGCCCAGCGCAGTGTGCAGGGAGCGCCGCCGACCATGGTGACGTATTTGCCCCGGATGCCCATTTTCCGCAGGGTCTCTTCCAGCTTTTTCTGTTCTTTCATTGTGGAAGTCAGCAGCGCGCTGGTGGCAATGATATCCACACGATATTCCTCCGCCTTTTCTATGATGGTTTCAACGGGGACTTCACGTCCGATATCGATAACGTCGATACCATAGCTTTTCATTGTAGAAACCACCATACCCTTCCCGATATCGTGGACGTCGCCTTCCACGGTGGCGATGAGAACCTTGCCCTTCACCTTGATCTGGTCGATATTGGTATGGATTTCGGCAGCGCCGATCACCTTTTTCATGACTTCGGTGGAAAAGATCAGTTCCGGCAGGCTCAGTTTTCCGTTTTCAAACCGCTCTCCGATCTCTTTATTCCCTTGGGCAAAGCCTTCCCGCAGGATTTCCATGATGTCAACTCCCGCTGCCAGGGCCTCATCGATCACTTGCATAGCGCGTTCTTCATCCGCTTCCACGATGGTATTATGAGCAATTTTGATCAACTCATCTTTGTCCATGAGAATGCCTCCTTGCGTGTCCGCTATGCATTGCCGGATTGACGGGGGAAAAACATCGCGCTGACATATTCTCTTTCGAAATCGGGATGGCCGGCGAGCTCGATATGCTCGGCTTCTTTTGACTGCATGGCTGCCTTTTCCTTTTCCTCTGCCGAAAGGAGGGCCATACAGGCGCCAACGCCGGCGGCATTTCCGATATGCTTTATTTTATCTTCCCCTACGTCGGGCACCATCCCGATCCGTAAAATACTTCTTTTATTCAGATAACTTCCAAAGGCGCCTGCCAGCATGATTTCCTCAAGCTGCGAAGAATCGGCCCCCATGCATTGTATCAGGATGGCTATGCCCCCGTAGATCGCGCCTTTGGCAAGCTGGACTTCCCTGATATCCTTTTGCGTGATGGAGATATCTCCGCCATCGTCCTTCCAGGCAAGCACAAATTCATTGCCTTCTTCTCCCTTTCTCAGCCTCGACACCAATTCCGGGCTCATGCCGCGGGCCGCGGCGTCCTCAGTGCTCAGGATATTTCCTTTGAAGTTGATCAATCCGGCGTCGAGCATCTGCGCCACCGCGTCGATGAGGCCGGAACCGCAGATACCAATCGGTTCGGCATTGTCAATGACCCTGATCCTGACGTCTCCGTTTTCGATGCGGACATGTTCAATGGAACCGCTGGCGGCCCTCATTCCCTGGCGAATCCTGGCTCCTTCAAAAGCCGGACCCGCCGCGGTGGAACATACCAGGATCCTCCCGTCATGGGCCAGTATGATCTCCCCGTTGGTGCCGATATCGATGGCAAGTCTCAATCCGGACAGCTTTTTGATCTCCGAGGCAAGGAGGACTCCGACGATATCCGAGCCTACATGGCCTGCGATATTCGGCAGCAGATCAATCGCAGAAGATGGGTTCATCAGCAGCCCCAGTTCCCCCGCGGTTTTTTCCACCGGTCCGCTGAAGGCAGGGTTAAAAGGCGACCTGGCCAAAGACGACGGATCCACTCCCAGAAACAGATGGCTCATGGTCGTATTCCCCACCGTCACCGCTTTTGTAATATCCTGCGGGTCGATGGAGTGGCGCAGTGTGATCTGTCTGATGATTTCATTCAGGCAGTCCCGGACCTTATCCGTCAGAAGCTTTAAATGCTCCGGCCCATTCATGGAATACGTGATTCTCGATATAACGTCGGCGCCGTAGGCGCTCTGCGGATTGGTCAACGCGATGACGTCGACGAGCTTTGCCTTTGACAGTCCCCAGAGCATTCCCACCACCGTGGTGGTGCCGATATCAAAGGCAATACCGTATTTTTCGCGACCGTCCTCTGCTTCTTCCGCTTGCGGCCGAAAGCTGTCGGGAAGGTAAATCAGTTTCGTTTTACGGTTGGTAGTGTCATAGCGGCTGCATCTTCCGCATTCTTCACATCTTCCTCCGCCTATGCATTTTTCACTCTTGATCCACATACAAACTCTTCCTTCCATTCAATTGCGTTATTGTGCCGAACCCTGTTTTTCCCTGTGATGAAGAATTTTTACTAATATTTATTATACACGAAAACACTGAAATGGAAAGCGCTATCACGTTATGTTTTTTTCCGCCGCCACCGTTTTTTCTCCGATAAAAGGGAGGTGTAACGCTACATCTCCCTTTATAATTCCTATATTCGGTTGATCCTCCCTCCGGGACAACGCTCTGCAAAAGGTCCCTGCCTCCCGTAAAAGCGCCGTCCGTTGAAACGGACAAACCTGCTTTTACTTTAATCCGGCTCTTTCCTTGAAGCGTTCAACGGAATTGATCCTGATCCCCAATGCTTCGGCTATCCTGAACTTCGCCTCCATACCTATGTTGGACTCCGCGTAGGGCTCAAAGTTGGCAAGACCAAATCCCTTTTCTTCCCTTATCTCCGCCATGGTCACCACATCGCAGATTTCTTCGATGGTGAGACCAAGCTTGTCGGCTACAAACTGTTTTGCTTCGTTGATTCTCATCTTGTGAGAGAGCTGCATCCGCAGTACCAGATCTCCGGTGGTGCGTACGCCGCCCATACTGGCAGCAATCCCGTGAGTAGCCTCCTGTCCGAGAGGATCGCCCACGCCAATCTACAACCCGTCGATCTTACAGATCTCAATCAGGCATTTGTCGACTCTCGAAACGATATCCGCAGGAGAGTTTTCACACATGGGGATCGCGCAGACTCCCATGCCCGCGTTGGCATGCACCGGTATTTTGGCCACTTCCGAGCAGGCTTTTAAAAACGTGCAGACCCGGGCGATATTCCATGGGAAGGTGGCGTTGCAGTTGGTATTGACGACAGCTCCGAAAATGGAGGCCCCGGCCTGCTCTACAAGCTTGACCTGATCGTGGGGATACAGGCCTGCCAGCCTAACGTCGTTATATTTCAGTCTGCCGTGCATTCCGAGGACAAATTCCCCCGCCATGCCGATCTCAACGCCCATATCCGGGAATTTTTCCTTCATGATCTCGCAGGCCTTCAATGCGGCCAGGAAATCCGCGTCTCCGGCGGCTCCGCAGGTATCCAGCTGGATCCCGTCGGCGCCCACGTCGTACATTTGCTCCGCGACAAACACGATGTCTCTGACGGCATGATCAACGGCTTCTTCCTGAGCCGCCATGGCCTCCTTGATCTTTCCTTCCGGCAGCAGCACCGCCCAGTTGTCGATGGGGCCGTCGGGCTTCGTATAGAAGCCGAGGTTCGGCATGGCGCCGTAGAAGAGCGGCATCGTCGTTCTGTTCAGCGCATTTTTCAGCACCGCCGCTTCACGCTTTGCAACTCCCTTCACCGTCTTATAGTTGTAATCTTCCAGCCCGATATCCACCGAGTCCGCGCCCAGCACTCTCTCGTGGATCATTGCGTTGATGCTTCTGTCCACGGGAATACCGCATTTTGTGCTGATCTTGTCGGAACCGGAGTCGCTGGAAGTCACGATGGCGTCTTTCGGGTCGACCCCTACAACGCCGCCGGGCATGGTAACGATATCATAAATATGATCCATTTCCGCCTCGGTAAGCGGAGCGATCTTTCCCCTGTCAGCAGCATCCGCTACTCCCGCCCGGATATCGGCTCTGATTTCTTCTTCCGTCATGTATACGATGGAGCCGTCACCCATCCGCGTAAAGTATTTTTTCTTATCTTCCATTGTGAATGTCCCTACCTCCCTGGTCAGACGCGCCTGTCTGGAATTTCCCTATTGACGCGTCGTTATATATTAGCCTTCGTCGTTCAAACCTTCACTCGCCCATTTCCGCCGCTTCGGCCTCGCCTTCCTCGACGATGGCCCGAATCTTTTTGGAAGCTTCCTCAGACAGCGGGATCGGTTTATAGTTTTCAAGGATATCGATGGCCATTTCCCTTGCTCTTTCGGCCATATCCTTTGCGCCCTCGTTGACCCAATGATCCCTCATCCTTCTGTTGATGAGCTTTGAGGTCGACAATTCCTGTCTCATGTATTTCAGGGTGTGACGTTCGCTCAGGTAATTTCCGGCAGGCCCTACCTTCCGGATTACGTCCAAAGCGATGGTTTCCTTGTTCACAGGTATGCCCTGCAGGACCCTCCGGATCATGCGGACAATTTCCTGGTCGATGAGCAGCTGCTCATAACTCATAGTCATACCCATTTCCAGCATTCCCATTCCATAAATAATGTTACTTCCTGTGATTGCCGGCAGCAGAGACGTCATTGTCTTTTCGTGCCCGATCTGGGCGTCGATGACTTTGCTGTCCCCCTAAGTGCCGCCTACGTTGGTAGGGATGCCGTAATAGTGGCCGATCTGCCCCACCGCCGCGCCGCACATGGCGTGTTCCGGCGCTCCCACCGGAGATGTGGCGGTGGTCATATCCATGATCGTCGTGGAGGTCCCGTATAAAATCGGATTTCCCTTGTTGATGAGCTGGGACAATACGATCCCGCCCAGGATCTCGGCATTGGTGACCACCAGCGTGCCTGCCAGGGTGGCGGGAGTCGTTCCGCCGCAGAGCCCCATGGAAAGAATATCGATGGGCAGGCCGTGCCGTGCCGAGAGCATAATGATGCTCGATTCGTTTTCATTGATCTCCAGCGGGCTGTTGGGACATGCGCCCATCGCGATGATGGGACGTTCCCTCAGCTTGTCGTATCCGCCCTGGATGGCCGCCGCCATGTCGATGAAACGCTGGGTGTTTTTAATCCCCTCCAGGTCATGGGCGAAGTTCTTCGTTAAATTGTGAAATACGATTTCCGCTTCATGAAGGCACTTTACCTTCTGGTTGACGTCACCCGCCGCGACAGCGATGGAGAATACGTCTACCGTATCCATATAGTCGCAGAACCTGGCCACGTTGCCGAGATCCTCTTTTGTGGAGTCTCTGACCACCCCCGTGTAAGGGTCTATCATCAGGACGCCGGTGCCGAAGTTCTTGAACGCAACCTTCTTCCCGCCGACTTTGACGTCGTTCTTCGGATCGCGGCCGCAAAGCGTAAATTCCTCGGGACAGGATTCTATACTGTCGTTGACCAGATTTCTGGGAAACCTGACCCTGTCTGTACTCATGTCCACATCGCAGCCGGCGGCACTATAGATTTCGAGCGCCTCTTTGCCATGGATCTGCAGGCCGTAGTCTTCCATCAGTTCCAGAGTAGCTTCATGCAAGGCGTCTAAATCTTCATTCCGCAGTATACAATAGCCGTAGATGTCATCTTCGTATTTAAATTTACCCAAAGCTAATCTCCTTACCTATTCAAATCATTCGATTTTAAGCTTTGCCAACGAGACGAATGTCTCATTATTTTTCGCCGATCCAGGCAAGCAGCGCGTTGACGGTATCGCTCGCATCCTCGCAATACATGTCCGCTCCGATCTTTTCAGCCCAGCGCTTTGTGACAGGGGCGCCTCCTACCAGAGTCTTTACCTTGTCCTTCAGACCCACCTTTGCCATAAGCTCTTCTATTTTCTTCTGCTCTGTCATGGTTGTGGTCAGAAGCGCGCTGCTGCCGAGAAAATCTGCGTTGAATTCTTTGACTTTTTCTATAAATACCTCTGCCGGCACTTCCCTTCCGATGTCATGAACTTCAAAGCCGTTGGTTTTTACCAGAGAAGCCACAATTCCTTTGCCGATGTCATGAACGTCGCCTTCCACGGTTCCTATCACAAACACGCCCTTGTTTGATACCTGAGAGGCATCCATCTTGCCTTCGATCTCGGTGGTGACCTTCTTCATCACTTCCGCTCCGAAGATCAGTTCAGGCAGAAATACCTCGCCTCTGCCAAAGAGGTCGCCAAGATGCTTGATCCCCGCACTGAAGCCCTGGGCTAACAGCTCCACAGGATCAACGCCTTCTGCTTCCGCAGCCTTTACGACGCTTAAGGCCTTGTCCTCGTCACAGTCCAGGATCGAATCAAATGCTTCCTTGAATAATGCTTCTTTAGTCATGTTTACCCTCCTTATTATATGATACAAAATGAATATAACCC
>DATMXY010000328.1:0-3940 GCA_035561275.1 Anaerovoracaceae bacterium
CTATTATACTACTAAAATGTCGATTTGCCTATTTATTTAAAAACGAGCCATTCGGAAGAAAAAACCCCTTTTCATGAAAAAGGGTTTCACGTCTGAAAAACATCGTTTACACTTTGTCATTGCTGATATAGCGGCAGGATAAACTTGAACCGGGTATATTTCCCCGTCTCGGAGTCGACTATGATTTCCCCGCCGATTTCCTCTGTCTCCGAATTCACGGCGGCCATGCCCACGCCTCTGCCGGAATAAAGATCCACCGTATCCCGGGTGGAAAAGTCATCAAGGAAAATGGTTTCCAGGATGCGTTCCCTGGACAGCCGACTGACCTCATCTTCCGAATAGATCCCCTTTTCCACCGCCTTTTTCCTGATGACGTCCGGATCGATCCCCTTGCCGTCGTCGGCCAGGCATAAGATGAACTTGTCTTCATATTTTTCAAGTTCACAGGAAATTTCCCCGCATTCCGGTTTTCCGGAGTTGACTCTCTCATCCGGGTCTTCAATGCCGTGATCGGCCATATTCCGGAAAACATGGACAAGGGATTTTATAAACGGGAAATACCGGTCTCGGTTAACGTAAACATCCTCGCCGGTAATTTTGATTTCGCTGATGTTTTTACCGAACCGTTCCGCCAGGGTTTTAATATAATCGTTATAATCTTTCATGATGTCTTTTACGTTGGTATGGAAAAGGCTGTGCAGCAGCCGGAAAATTTCCGCCTGCTCGTCCTCCGGGAAGGCCGCCGCGATTTTGTCCTCAATCTCAGTGATCCTCTGCCGGCTGACGGTATAGATATCATCCTTTTCAAAGTAATGCGTGCCCAGGGCTTCGATGATGACCGAAATATCCTGCTCCAGCAGCCGGTCACAGTCGATCTGCCCCAGAAATTCCCGGATACCCTCCATGGTAACCGACTCGATATTTGCCTTCATCCGGCTGAGCGCATCTTCGAGGCGATGCAGTCCCGCGGACGTATGGTGGAGGGAGTTGAGGGAGAAATCCCCCTTCATGGTATGGATCTCACGGAAGATATGACTCACGACCGTTTGGGGGTCATAGCTGCCGTCAAGCAGCTGCAGCGCCTCGCGTTCTACAAATTCGTGCAGGTCCTCGACGGCCTGGCTGACTTCGCTCTTGCTGCTGATGGCCCTGATGATCAGTTTGATATTGTTCTTTTCTTCCGCGTTTTTCAATTCCAGCGCTTTTTTTTCGGTGATGTCGGTGAGGATCATCATGACCGATTTTTCCGACTGGCTGGGGATCACTTTATATTCTGTCTGGATATACCGCTCTCCGATTTTGATTTCTTCGGGCAAAAGAGAAAGGTAAACCTTGTTTCTGGTTTTGTTCTGTTCCCGGAATACATTCTCAAAGGCATCCCGCATCGTATCGACGGTCCTCTCGTCAAGAGAGCCCTTTATGACTTCAAGGATGTTCCGGCCCCCGATGGAAAAACCAAAGATCCCGTCGCATTCTTTACTGTATTCTTCGGAGATCAGCATATTGACGCCAAAGAAAAGGAACCCCTGGCCGGCATGATCAAGCAGGTTTTTGATGGCGGCGTTTTTCTGCTCGATTTCTATACTGTGGAGTTTTTCGGCCTCTATCTCCCGTTCCTTTGCATTGGACATTTCAATCAGGAATTCGCGGATACTGACGATCCCCGCATATTTCCCGTCTTCCAGGATCACGACGAAGTCATAGATGCTGTCCTGGTCCCTGCTCATCGTAATGAATCCAAATTTTGCCATGTCGCAGCCCTTGTCCACACAGGTGATATCCGTCTTCATAACCAGTGTGACGTTCCGCTTCATGTACAGAGCATAGCCGAACTGTCTGCCGATCTTCTGGTAGAATTCCTGACGCATCAGAATGCCGACAGGCTTTTCGCCGTCGACGATGACGACCCCTTCAGCCTCCTTGTTCTCTTCGAAATAATTATGTATCGCGCCTCCGTTTTCCGTTACGGGGAAGACGGGCGCGACCCGTATCAGTTTTTCAATCGTTTCAGTCATGAGGAATCACTCCCCTTATCATTTTCCTGATTACTCCAACGCTTCCCGGATCGAATTAACGATCTGGTCGTCGTCAAAGGGTTTTGTGATATAGTTTTTTGCCCCGGCATTCAGGGCTTCAAGTATCGTTCCGCCTTTCCCCAGCGCCGTGATCATCACAACCTTTGCTGAAGCGTCATATTGAACGATATTCTTCAGGGCCGAGATCCCATCGCCGTTGGGCATGGTGATATCCATGGTGACCAGTTCGGGCGACAATGCCTTGTATTTTTCCAGGCCCTCGACGCCATCGGCAGCCTCGCCGATAATTTCATGGTTTGCCGCTTCCAGAATCGCTCTCAGTTTTTTTCTGGACACGGTCGAATCATCCACAATCAGTATTTTTGCCACAGTAAAAACCTCCATCTGTAAATTTGATTTTAATTGGAATAGCTGGGACGCCCCTCTGCAAAGAGGAAATCGATCTTTCCGAAACTTAAATGACAGGGTATGACGTACAGTTTGCTGACAGGTTTCAGGACGCCGCCCTTCTGCACTTCCGGCAGATATAGTTCCCACTCGGTTCCTTCATGGGACAGGTTGGATAAGAACAAACCGTTCTGGCAGTTCAGGAATTCTCCCAAAGAGTCTGCCGCCATTTCATTCATCGTACTCAGCTCTTCCTGCGCGTAAACGGAAGCAAAATGGGCCAGCACGGGTTCGGATGAGGCGAAACCGCTGAAAAATCCGTACTCTCCTCCCATTCTCTGGGTAATCAGATTGTCAAACTGATAGGAATCCGCCTCGGACGCAGCTTCCACTCTGATTTCATCATCGATAAACCGGATAATGTTTTTGACAAAAAGTTCAAAATATTCGCTGAGCATTCCGATTTGCTCAATGGGTAAGCTTTTGATAAATATCTCAACGATTTTATTGATATCGCTGTTTTTTAAGGCAAGGATCTCATCGTCGGTCAATTTGGAGTCTTTTCTGTAATGACGCAGCACCTCTTCATATTTCTCATATGTAAAGAAACCTTTCTCAATGAGGACCTGGCCTATTAAGATATTCGATTTCCTCTGCATATGCAATAATTCATCCAGTTGTTCTTCGGTAAGATACCCTTCTTCGACGGCCAGCGCACCGAACTTACGGTCTTTTACAGCCTGGAGCTTATGGACCTGGCTGACTTGCTCTGCAGTCATATACCCGGAATCGATAGCCAGAACGCCCAGTTTTACCTTGACCGATTTCTGCGCCTCCAGTACCGCTGTGAGTTCTTCGGGCTTGATCAGGCTTTTCTCAAGAAGGTAATTGCCGAAATACTGATTAAACATATATATCTCCTTTCAAAGTGGATTGTTGATCATGTTAACTGCCGCTTATCGGTTTCCGAATATAAAATCAATAAACTCTTCATTGACCTTATCCCCGATCCGGCCGGCAAGCTTCTCTTTCAGAAGCATCAAGGTGTCATAATCTACTGCTTCAAATCGCAACCCCAGGATATAATGGATCTTCCTGACCACAATACAGTCGATGGTTGAAATCACGCCTTTATCTTTATCATCCCAGAAAAGTGTCACCGTGGTTCTCTCCTGTTCCGCTATGTCCATTGGCCTGTCCGAGCCGAATAAAAGGCCGTTCAGGCTGAAATTTATGATTTCTCCCTGAAAAATCTCGCCGTTATATTCGGCCTGCGCCCTAACGGTATAACTGGCTCTGGAAATCATCCGTTTTTCTTCATTCGCGTCCATAATTCCACCTTCCTCGTTATAAACAGACGATAACACAGCAATGTTACGGTTTTATGATTTTATTGTTAAAGTCAGGTAAAATTTTGCAGTTATATGAAGATATCTGTCGAAGGAAAGAACCGCCCGCATACCCGGCATAAAAGAAAAGCGCACCCCTGAAGTCCGGCATTCATCGATATCCGGGGG